>NZ_JBPBBB010000043.1:0-23366 GCF_050896375.1 Roseovarius tibetensis | reverse complement strand
GTGAATGAAATCTGACATAACGTCGGACTTATCATCGGATCGTAGCCGAAGTCAGACGGCCCCCGCCGCAGCCTTACGGCGATAGGGGATCTGCACGGCCAGGGTTTTCTGTCTCCGACACAGCGTGGAAAAGTCCGGCACGGGCCAGTCCAGCCCCGCCAGCTTCAGCAGGCTGGCCACCATCCCGGCGGTCTGGCGCAACGGCAGCTTGAACAGCACTTTAATCGACAGGCAAAACTGGATGGCCGCATCGGAAAACACCGGCGGGCGTCCCGGCCGCCCGTCACGCGGCGCGCGCCAGGTCATGTCCTTGTCCACCCAGATCAGCAGAGACCCCCGCTTGCGCAGTGACGCGTTGTAGCTGGACCAGTTCGTCGTGCGATAGCGGGCGGGAGGGGGCTTGCTCATGCAGCCCATGTAAACGCCTGGATTCCCGAAGTGAATCCTCTGTCGTCAGAGATGTGCAACAACGCCCGGCCGATGCGCCGACCACGGACGGAAGCATCACCCCGGTGCGGGACATCAACCGGTGGCCAATGCAATCGGCAACACCCTCATTCGCCAAAACATCAGCGATATAAACCCTGCTGGCCAATCAAACGGTTTGGCCAATGGTTTTGCTTTAAAATTTGTCTCTTGACCACAACCTCACTGTTACGGAAGCGGATTACTGGGGAAATGCGGGCCGACATGAACTCGGGAAACTCACTCGTTTCATTTCTTGGCCTTTAGGTATCCTGGTTCCTCTTCAGCCAGGATGACCGTACAATCGGCCAAGGTTTTTCCTTTCAGCGCAATGACGGGTTTCAAGCATGTCAAAACCCGAAAATTTACTCCTGTACCCTAACTTCCAAAAAGACCCCAATTTGACCTAAAGACACCCTGGTCCCTAACTGCATGCCAGAAACGCTCTCGAAGAAGCGATTAGAAGACTCATCTGTCACAGCACCGAAGACACAGGACGATTTCTCACTGCATTGGCAGCAATCTTCTGGATCCTGAGCTTGTAGCTGTAGAACCAGAGCAAACCAAAGCTCTCCAGCGTATCCCGCCCACGACCTGGCAGACGGTTATAGGGCACGAACTCCTCGAAGATCTCATCCATGGCGTCCTGCTTCTCGACCTTCTTCTCTTGGGTCAGGTGATCATACAAGACCGCCTTTGCCACGAAGTCTCCATACTGAACCATCCTGTTGAGACCCTGAAAGAGCGCCGTGTCCTTGGTGATCAGAGCATTCTTCACACCTGTCTGAGCCCAGCCAGGAAGCTTGTCTGTGGCCTTCTCCAGATAATCCGCCCACCGACCCTCACGGATCTCGACATCGGCTTCAGTGAGGTTCTCAGAGATCGTGCTGAACTCCCCTGCATCGATCAGGGGCTTGATCGTCAGCTTGTCATTGGCATCATTCAGAGCCTTGATCCTTGCTTCTGCTCTGAGCCTGTCAGCAGTACGGTTATAGTTGCTGGCAATGTCGATCTCCAGCTTGTTGATCTCTTCGCGGTTCTTCACATACTGGGTAATCTCCACGAACTTGCTCACCATGCCGGTCACAGCCTTCACAGGATTGATCCCACGCACAGCCAGGTGCAGAGCATTCGACACCAGGTTCTCATAAGCCACCACGACAGCTCTCACGATGATCGTGCTCTTGGCATAGGACACCGTGTCCTGAACAACCTGCTCAGACTTCTTGAGCCTGGCATAAGCCTTGTGTCCCAAGATCCTCTTGGCAGTCTTCTTGAACTCGGCCTGTGTCTTTGGATCCCATCTGGAAGCCCTAGAAAACCTCAACCCTAACGATTTCACGTCATAGATGACTAAAAAGAAGTGTTTTAGAACGCATGGAGAACTTTACGAGAACGGTTAGAGAACGGATGAGAAGTCTAAGAAGTTCCCAGGACTTCTTCCAGTCTCTAGGAGTTGAACCCTAGTTCTGTCCGTGAATCTGTTGATCCCGTTGTCTTGGTCCCGATGTCATGCTGGACGTTACCCCGTTGCTCCCTATCCTGTGCTTATCACAAGGTGGAACACTATCGGTTGATGTCGTGATCACCCTGTGGTATTTCTATTGCCAAGTTCGCTAGATATAGAGAGCCTAGGTTTATACCTGACCTTCACCTGTGCTGCCCATTTCTACCCGTCTTGGGTCTGACGAAAGAGGTCAAGTCACGGTTGTCAGCTTCCGAGTCTAAAGTTGGCTATTTGCCGGGGACCTCACCCGACCCGCTCTCAACCGGCCCCTTCTAGGTGGGAGCAGAAGCGCGACACTATAACCCACCAACTCTGATTGGGGATCGTGGTCTTTGAAGACTCTTTGAATCTTCTTCGAAGACGCGAGGCAGATGAGAACTCTGCGGGGAAGCGGCTGGCCATCGATATCTGGCATCGCGTGGATACGGCGAATTAATTGATGGGCCTTCCTCTGCATGACGGGGGGAAGGAGCGGGTGTATGGTTTTCATTCAACCCACTGAAATGCTTGAATTTTCATGAAATCCGGGAACGATCCCGGAAGTCTGACAAAGTCTGGGTATCCGGATTAAAACTCTGACTGAGTTGTACGAACTTCAACTCAGTCAGAAACTAATTGCCCAAACTTAGACTTTGTCAGAGTTCGTCAGGCTTTGTGGGGTTAGAATTCAGTTCCGGGGAGAGAATTACACCGGTTCACGGTTTTCAGGGCATCTTGCCCCGCAATGTTTACAACTAATCGCGTGAACGGCAACTTCACCGAAGTTCCGTCCTGCTCAATGCTACTTTGCGCTGTTCTATCTCCGATAAACGTGACGCTTCGACGCCTGCAGTTCAGGATCTCGGCAGGAAGGGTGCATCTTCGCCCCAGATCTGACGAATACGGTCATCTCGTCCGCAACGGTCTCGGTAGCGTTTGTACGCCGTCTTCTTCTTGACGGCGATCCCCACCGAGGAGAAGGCCAGCCGGTCATCCGATTTGTAGTAGTCCTGGTGATACGCATCGGCCGCATAGAATTGTGCGTCGTCCAGGATCGGCGTCACGATTTCTCGGCCGAGTTCCTGTTCGGCAGCAGCCTTGGCGGCCTCGGCCGCTGCACGATCCTCTTCATCGTCGACCCAGATGGCCGTACGATAGCTGTCTCCGCGGTCGCAGAACTGTCCGCCATCATCAAACGGATTGATCGAGCGGAAGAAGAGGTCATAAAGCTGGCGGCGTTCTACCTCTTCGGGGTCGAACTCGATCTTCACGGCCTCGTAATGACCGGTGCCACCATCGACCACTTGTTCGTAGGTCGGGTTTGGCACGTTGCCACCGGCAAAGCCGGATACAGCTTCGGAGACGCCTTGAACTTTTTCAAAATCAGCTTCGGTACACCAGAAGCAGCCACCTGCCACAGTGATCGTGTCTGCGTAGCTTGCGGTGCCCATCAACAAGGCTGCGAGTGTCACTACCGTTCTCAACGAAATTTCCTCCATTTCAGAGTCAACGTCTTGCGGCGGGATGTGTTCCTTATTGACTGATTTGGTTCGCCTTGGAGCCGAAACCAACCCTGATGTCGGATCCAGACAGATCAACATGGTGCAGCACGTGATCAGCCGCGACAATACTGCACGCATGATAGCAGATTACCAAGCGTTGGGTGATGCCATGGTTCAGTTGGCTGAGTTGGCCAACATCGTCTGGCTGCTTCATGGTGTCCAGTCGTCGATATCAGCCTCCTCAGGACAGTCTGTTTCGAGCTCGGACTGGCCGATCAGATTGGCCAAGATGCTGCACGTGCATTCGGCAGGTGCCAGCCCTTACATGAAATTCGTGCCTGACGCAGCATGGAATGGGGCTTCCACATGAAGGGCTGGCTACTGCCTTTTGTTGCACCGTCCACGAGGGTCGGCAATGCGTAGGAAGGGGAGTTTTGCAAAGTGCCGTGCCCGAGAAAACCGTCAATCTCCCACAGATCGAGAAGGGACCCGGTTTGCGCCATCCAAGTTACGCAGGTGTGACGCAAACAGTACGGCGCGACCTCATCCAGCAGCCCCGCGCTTCATCAAGGGCCTCTTGCGAGATCGGGACATGCGTGTGCCTTTTCCCGCCCGGCAATCCAGCGCAGCGCAGGTCAACGAACCCCTTCTCGAGGTCCACCGCGGACCAAGGCAGCCGTAGAAGGGCCCCAGACCGGCCGACAGAGCGCAAGCACGAGGTGCTCGAAGGACCGGAGGTGAGGCGCTTCGCAAGGGTCGACGAGCATCCCGGCCTGTTCTTTCGTAAGCCACACGGCGCGGCTCGGACTCGGCCGGTATACTCGGCTTCTACGATATTCTGAGTATAACGCTCCAAGGCGGTTCAAGTACATCACCATCAGAACCGCTAGGCGCCTTGATGCCGCTGAGATCATCAAGATCTTCCCGCCTGCCCATGGACGGAGCAGGCGGGACAATTATCTATCTCATTCGTCGGGAGCGGCTGCCCCGGATGTTCCGTTCGTGATACTTTCAGGCGCGGACTGTTCTGTTGCACTGCCGTTGCCGCCTTCGTCCTCAGAAGCCGATCCGAGCATGCCAAGCGCGACTATTCCCCCCAAAAGCACCACGACGATCAGCAGGGGTAACAGGCCCGTGCTGGACGGCGGGCCGCTCTCATAGCCGGGCGGGCCTTGCCGGTCAAAGTCGCGTCCGGCGCGACGGTGTATGTCGTCATTCGGGAAATGCATGATATCCTCCTTTCCGATGCTGTAATGGTAATTGCGGGGCGCGGACGTGGCACGATCTCACGTCCGGACGCAGGAATCTGGGCAGATTCATGCTATTTTCTGCGGATGCAATTGGCAGGAAGCTGCCGGCGGCGGCGATAGTTTTTCGAATTGGCGAAATATTGCTGGTCGAGCGTCATTAAAGACCATGTGCGTCGTCAAGCGCTCCAGCAGGCCGTCATCCGAATTGAGAAGTATCGCTCTGTACAGATGACGGCCTTTCCATCAAGCGGCAACCCACTTGGGAAATGTCGGTTGAACGCTTTTCGTCGACCGGGAAGGCGGATAATGGCGAGCCTGTCCTGTCTGGGGAAGGGCAAGAACGTTTTATGGAAAACCCAACTCGGACACCCGCCGCCACAAACGCGGCGGCCACACAGCGGGCCACCGCACAAAGCAGTGAACTGGCGCTTGTGGGTACCCTGCATGCCCCGTCCGTGGGGCGGCCCTTTGACGCAAATTCGCCGGGTCGGCTCCGCGCGGCCGGGTTCGCCGAGCGGTGGCGACAGGTGGGCCGAGACCGCACCCGCGATCCCGGCCGCACGCGGTCTTACATCTCGTCCTGCATGGACTGGACGCGCTTTATGATCCGCTGATTCAGCGCCTGGTCCTGGTTCGCCGCCCGTGCTATCTCCGTGTAGCGGTCGAAGGTGATACCGTCAGTGTCCTCGATCACCTGTGTGATCTCGTCGTTGGCCTCCTCGACAATCGCCGCCTGCTGCTCTTCGGTTTCGGCGCTCTGCAGCCTCGACGTGTATTTCTGCCGCACCTCGGCCACATCGAGCAGCGCGGTCGTGAAGATGTCCAATTCCTCAGATGAATATTGCGTCTCACTCTGCGCCGCTGCGGACTGGGCCGTCAGCGCAACCATGGGTGCCGATGCAAGCGCAAGGGCGATGGCCGTCGTCGTGGCCTTGAATGTCGTGTTGATCAGCATAAAACCTCCGTTACTTTTCGGTTTTCGGAGAACGCCCGTATCGCCGCCTCCTGACGGTAATCTGGATCCACCGAAGAGTGCGCGCAATCAGGTGCGCGGCATCCTGCCGAGGGGCGGCTCAGCTGCGCGCCGCGTCGACCAGCGCGATGGCGCGCTCGGCATATAGGCTTGCGTCGACCGCGGTGAAATGATCACCCCTCTAGCGCGGCGAAAGAAAGACACACGAAGGGCTACCCGCACGTGCTTCTGCTTTCCGAACCTGCGGCCGGGTTCACTTTAACGATAGAGATCCAGAACACACGGCCTTCAGGCAGAACGCTTAGCGTAGCCCGGTTGAACCGCTGCCGGCTATACTTTCGGGCGCTTCGGTATCAATTAGAGGGCCGGGATTCCGCCGGTGGTGTGCTGAGGCTGCTGTAGATGACGAGCCCGACCGAGATGACCACTATAATCAACAAGGCGGTTAAACCTTCTCAGGTCGACCCCAAAAACTGCTTGATCAAGATCATGTCCTCGACAATGAACATTGCCTCTCACCCTTGGACACTATTGTCCCCATTTCGAAGGCCGATGCCTCAGATCAGCAAGGATTTGCTCATGGCGTTGCGATGCAGCTACAGCGTTCGCAACTCAGTGCTGTGCGGGGCAATCATCCGCGCTCGGTGCGCCCTCCGCGCCCCTTGACGCTGGGACCGCGTCGCAAATGAAAGGAGGACAGCATGACCAGCAGGATATTGACCACGGTCGCGACTGCGGCTCTTGTTGCCGCGCCGGCGCTGGCGCAGGACGTTATCGTGTCGGAGCAAGGGCAGGACGAGCTTCGGGGTGAGTGGATCATGGGCAGTGCCGTGCAATCCACCCAAGGCGAGAATATCGGTTCGATCGACGATCTCATTATTAGCGACGAGGGCGAGATCAACGCCGCCATCGTCTCTGTCGGCGGGTTCCTCGGGATAGGGGCCAAGCAGATCGCTGTGGATTGGTCCGAACTGGAGATCGATTATGACGGCAACCAGATCGAGCTGCAACTGACCCGTGAAGAGGCCGAGGAAGCCGATGATTACGTCTATCGAGACCGTGAATATCCCGAAGTTGAAGGTACCACCGGGACTGGAACCGGCACCGGGACTGGAACCGGCACTGGGACTGGCACCGGCACCGGGACTGGAACCGGCACTGGGACTGGCACCGGGACTGGAACCGGCACCGGCGGCAACTGATAACGCCTAGCCTTACGCGATATGTCACCGGACGCCCGGATGTTCCACATGCGGGCGTCCGACGTCTCCCTTGAAACTGTTTAACCCGCTCTGAAGGCGTTGATCATCCTGCGTACAACACCTCATTTTGCTGGGAAGGCAATCGCCTACAACCGGAACCCCAAAAATGCTGCGCAGAACAGGTGTCTTGTAAGCGCTGACGGCGGTCGTTCGCCGCATTGGTCACGAATAGATCGTTTGGGCCGAGCGTTCCTTTATGCGCGACCATAGTTTGCAGTTTTGCAAAGCCTGCTCACTGCGCACAGCCGCCGTTCGGGCCGGGCCAAGCTGCACCTGCAGCGAACGTCCGGAAGGTCCGCATTGGTGTCACCCGAACTTTCATTCGACCCAAGTCGCCACGATCAACCCCGGCACGCTGTCATGTGCGCGAGTGGCGTCGCGATCGAGGTCCAGCCGCTTCGGCAGTTTGACCTGCGGGACCAGCAGAAAGATCGGCACGGTGGCGCGGCCGCGTCCGGTCTTTGATCGCGAGACCACTCCAAGGCCCCTGTTGTTCAGACGCCCGTCGGCCACGAGCAGGCTCGGCCCCGATCGCCGATACACGAAGCGCCGGCGCTCCCATTCGCCGGGGGTGATCTTGCCGCCGCGCTGGCCGTTCCGCCAAAGGGCAGGTGGATCAGCCTCAGCCCGTGCGGCGGCAAAGAGGTAACGAGCGTCAGCCAGACGGCCCTCTTGCCGCCATAGTTTGTGCTGCTGCCGGGCTCCCACCCCTTGCGTAACCGCGTTGTCATCCAGATATAGGTTGGGCAAGAAAGAGATTGTATCGGCCAAACGATCAGTCTGTTTGCACGGACAATCCATACCAGAACTGTTTTGGCGAGCCGTTTTCCGACTTGGAACCTATGATCTTCCAAGATTTTGGAAACTTACTGCGGTGCGCATATGCGACCCGTGCCGCAAAATAAACAGGAGAGGAAGGAGTTCTCGCTGAGAGATTTATTGACAATATCTTATAGAAGCAGGGGGAAATTATCTGATCCGGCACAGGATATATTTCCCATCCTCGCTGAAAGCCTGTCGAATAACAAGGCGAGAGACATCACAGGAATCCTGCTTTTCGACGGCAGATTTTTCATGCAAACTATCGAAGGGCCAACCACAGAAACCAATGACCTCTTTGAGAGCATTGCCAAGGATGTCAGGCATAAAAATGTCGAGGCATTCGGAATAGAAAACATTCAGGAGCGTGATTTTCCCGATTGGCACATGGAGTTGCTCGAACGCGATGAAACCGCCAGGATTATTCCAGACCTGAAGAAATTCAAGTTTTCGTATCGACGGTTGCGCGAGGTACAGGCTATGGCGGCAGGGCTAGCAAAGCGTAAACACGCCAAGCCCAGTCATCATTGACGATACACCACTTCGGGAACCAGCCGGTGCCGCCACTTGCCAAACATCACGGCTGTCTTCCCTCGACCCAATTCACAACAATCAACCCCGGCACGCTATCATGCGCCCGCTCGGTATCTCGCGCCAGGTCCAGCCGCTTCGGCAGCTTGAACATGGTGCAGGAGATGATCGGCCATGACAATACTGCACACATGATAGCAGATCACAAAGCGTTGGGTGATGCCATGGTTCAGTTGGCTGAGTTGGATCGGCTAGCCAACATCGTCTGGCAGCTTCATGTCGTCCGGTGTCGAAGCCAGCCTCGTCGTGAGGGCCCGCTTCGAACCCGCATTGGCCACCTTCAATGCCATGCATGCTGCACCTGCATTCGGTAGGTGCCAGCCCGAAGCGGACACTCCCAATCACTCGCGTGGATTGAACTGTAGGTACCATAAGGAATTTGGAACTGTTGGTAAGTCGTTAAAAAATCAATTCAGCAGGGTCAAAATTCTCTCTGCAATTTCTATCAGCTTATGAAAACCATACTGTAAACCACCCTGAAACTGAGTATATCCCGCTCCTCCTGCGGCGCCTACAAAGCCTGAAATATATAGCCCTCTCAGATTTCTACTCGTCTCTCGGAAGTTGTGTAGAGCCTGCCCAAAGGCATTCTTCCGGATTTTCTGAGTGGTGCCTGTCCTTCTAAGCTCATCTAGCTGCTTCTCCAAGCGTTGGATGTCGGCATCTACAATGCTACTATCGATAGGGTCAGGGGGTGAATTATGATGGCGAAGCACCGATGGGCTATACTTTAATTTCGTCAGCTGTTCTCTTAAAGTGTCAATTTCATTTGCTAACTCTTCCTGAAGGTTGATGATTTCGACCTTGCGAGCAATTTCGTGTTTTTGGCCTGAAGATACTTTTTGGGCTCCAGATATTCTTGCTAAAGCCTTCGCCTTAAAAGAGCGGCTTAACTTGTTTTCACCAGTTACTTTTTCTAGAAGCCAGGCCCTCCAGAATTCTGAGGCTTCAAGTGAGTCCGGCACGAAATCGAAGGCTGGATCATTCGGAGGAAAAATTCTTGGATCATACTGTCCATGGCTGTAAAACAACGGCTTATTCTCTAAATCTTCATATGCATCGTCAACCACATTCAGGTCGGCGCCAAGAGAAGTTAACAAAAGTTTCTGGATCTCACTGTCGGAGGTATCAAGTCCGTCATACAAAGCACCGAACGGCTCCAATGTCTTCTTGAAAGCCCGCCCCAAGGATCTTCTACTCGGTTGGAGTCTGTCAGCTATTAGTTCTGCGGCCGCGTATGTGAGGGCAGTGACTGCACTGGTATTCTGAAGTTCGAAATTCTGTCCCCCAGCATTTCGTGGATGCAGGGCGAAATTGATGCTATTGTTCAGGTCCTTGAGCGTTACTGAACTTGCAGATTTCCCCATAAGGTCCTCTTCACTACTGAGAACCATGTAAGTCTGCATCAAGCGAAATCCCCAGTCTGTGCTTACATCTAGCTGTCGCGTTTCGGCCAAAAATAGTGTTCGGATGCAGTGCCGTGACAATATTTGACGCGCTTCGCGAAGACTTATGTCACCGTCGATTGCATCATAGATCTCTTGAGCTATGTCGGCCGTCATAGACAATTTTCGTGTGTTAAGAAGAAGGTCATGCAAAGCGGCTCCACAGTAAAAGAAAACTCAGTTTCGGATCGCGTATGGGTCAATGTAGTCCATTAGCATTTTGGCTTGGCTTGGTCGATCAAACGTAGGCCGCGCAAATGCACGTTCGGGGGATACTTACATTTTCGACACTTTGGTCAAGAACGAGTTCATGAGTGCCTCTGCTGCGCCAAACGTTCTGGGTGAACCTCGGTACCTTGCAGCTCCGCTCCCTGCGCACAGCCGCCGCTCGGGCCAGGCCAAGCTGCACCTGCAGCGAACGTCCGGAGGGTCCCACACAGCTGACCTTGGGGCGTCATTTTGCACTACCCCGGCAGATCCCCTATTTGTGAAACAGCCTCATGCTTCTCTTCTTGGTTCAGGTGCCTGTGCAGCCATGGCGATGGTTAGCCGCGTTCGTATCACCGAGTTCGAGACCAATCTGCACCGCAAGCGCCAGCGCGCCACGGCTGCTCCCGTGAACAAGGCGGGTTAAGGTCAACATGATCTTCGATTGGAGATTCGCCCGCCTGTATTGTTTCCATACACGTATGCAGAGAGTGCAGATGAAAGAAATATCCCAATGGGATGTTTTGCGGCCCACGTGCCGGTTGAAAAGTAATTTTGTATTGCGTGAACGTTAATAAACCGTTTCCATCACCCAATGGATAAGACTTCGGCAAAGACCACCTTGCGTGCTCTAGGTCGTTCGAAGATGGAACTGACGGGATCGCTTGGGGTTGGGGAGGCAATGTGCCTACGGAGCGGCGATGGACGAACGGGCCGCACTCTACCCAAGCACTTATCGAATCTGGGCACAGCGCTCGTTATCCCGATCAAGAAGTCAGGACCGGGAATGCTTGCATTGAGCGGCACCCGAGATACGTGCGAGGTATTTAAATATGGCCATAGCTACACTCTATCAGCCAATCCGCATTCCACTTGAAGAGAACTGGTTCGGCTTCGTTTCGGAGGCATCTGCGAACCGCATTCTCATTACAGACATAAATCGAACGGCAGAGTATACAGGAAATTTCACTTATGGGTTTTACGGCGACGTATTCGGAACCGTCACGGGACTTTCAGAGACACGCAACGGCGCACCTTATTATTCCATTACAGATCTTTCAGTGGACGCAAATGAACTATACTACGCCGTTCAGGTCGCCGCAGATCCAGAGCTTGTGGAACGGATATTGTTTGCTGGTGCCGATACGTTTTATGGATCTGATGGTGACGATGAACTCAGAGTATTTGCCGGTGACAATTTCCTTTTCGGCATGGGCGGAGATGATACCCTGATTGGCGGATCCGGTAACGACATCATGGAGGGCGGCGGAGGCGCAAACCAGTTTTTCTATACCAGTGGCAATGACGAGATAACGGACTTTCAGGTCGGAATCGATACTCTTGAAATAAGTCTTGATGGATTGACGGCACAGCAGATCATCGACTTTGCCGCCACGGCCACTTTGGTGGAAGGCAATCCGGTAATTGATTTCGGCGGTGGAAATACGCTGACCCTGCACGGCCTCAGCCTTCCAGAAGTTACATCGAGCCTTACCCTCGAGGCTAGTGATCCGTCTGTCGAGACGAGCTGGACGATCGAGAGAAGCATCGGGGACGCCGGAGCAGTCTTTACGGTTGAAAGGGATGTCACGGAGGCCGCGACGCCTGTCTATGTCAGCACCGTTCAGGATCGTGGCGCGGTCAATAGCGGGGTCTACACGGGTCTGGAGAATGTGGAAATTTTCTTTGCGTCAGGGCAGGCAACTCAACAGATTACAGTCGAGTTCCTTAACGATCGAGGGACTGACACGGATCTTGATTTCAGCCTGATTGTCCAGGCGGACTCCAACGATCCGATTAATTCGTACCTCGCCCGGACGGACTTCACTGTGCCGGCCTCGGAAGAGATCCCCACTGAACCGGACGGTCCAACGCCGCCGCCAGCGAATCCGCCAGACGAGGACGGCAATGAGCCCGAAGAAGACCCTGGCGAAGCGAGCCCGGTTGACACATCGCCCTTGTCGGTTTTGGCGCCAAGCGGTTGGGTCGATGACGGAGGTGGAGGCGTAGTTAACGCAGCTGGCGGCGCGGTTTTCCTGGGGCATTCCCAGGGTGAATCTGCTCTCTTGCGCGTGGAGAACGGCACGGTCGTCGTGTCATCCTCGGGCCGTGTCACGGTGGATGGCGACGTGTACGCGGTGCGAGGCGGGCCCGAGCGTCCGATCTTTTCCGGCAGCTTCGCCGTCGAACCCGGCACGCTGAGCGCAACCGGGTTCTCCCCGCGCTCGGACGGCTACGGGTTGCTCAACGGTCTGGTGGATATCGACTTCTCGCGACTGACGTTTTCGGAGAGCGACGTGGCGCTTGGCGCCGACCTCGACTTCCCGGCGCCGTTCGACGCGCTCGACACTGCGGGCGGGCCGCTGGCGCTGCGGTTCGGGGCTGACGGGCTCTCCTTTGGGCCCGACCGGGTCGGCACCTCGGATTGGCTGCCGGAGATCGAGCTGCCGCTATCCGCTGGATCGCTCATCGATTTGACCTTTTCAGACATGGGCGTGGACTACGACGGCTTGAGCGACAGTCTTTATTTCAGCGGAGCAGCTAAGCTCGTCTGGGGTGGGACCATCAAGGAGTATTTTGATGGGCTCGCCTTCGTGCCCCTGCAAGATCTGGAATTCGATCTTTCCGGCGAGCGGACGGGCGATGCACTCTTTGAGCGCGGAGACAAGTTTTTGCGGCTGCAACACCAGGACGGTGATCTGGCTTGGGATATCGTCGGCGATGTCACCTATAGCAGCACGGCCGGGTTCCTGCGTGAGTTGAGCCTTGGGCTGAACTCGATCGACGAGACGTTCAGCGGCAGCATCACCGGTGCATTCAGCTTCGCGAGCGAGCGCACGGTGACGGGTGAGCTCTCGGGGCTCTGGGACCCGATCGCAATCGACAGTGTGAGCTTCGGGATGGATGGGCTGGACCTTCCAGTTGCCTCGACGGGGCTCTTCCTGCAGGGCGGATCGCTCGGGGTCGACGGTCTCGCAGACGGCGGGTCGGGCGGGCAGAGTTACTCCGGCAAGGTGGACTATACTTACGGTAGCGCGGCGGGCGGGCTGCCGACGCCCATACGCGGCGATATCGATGGCAGCTTCGAGACCGGTAGCGTCGGCGGCGGTTTCTCCATCCGCTCCACGCCCGGCTACATCCTGGGCGATGCAACCAGCGGCGGGATCGTGGACGTCATAGAGACCTATTTCGGCGTCGATCCTTCAGCGGTGCTTGGCTTCGAACTTCTCGACGCGTCGGGAGAGATCGAAGCCAACTTCGCGCGTGATAGCCTTTATGCCGAGCTCAATGCATCGGTGTTGGGCGGGCTATTCGATGGAGAAGCTGAACTCACCAGCTTCACCAACGCGGGGGTCCGGACCATAGACTTCGGCGCCCGCGGCGCGGTTCAGACACCCGACGCAATTCCGTTTGGGCTCGGCGGACTCAATCTTGCCGACGCCAATGTGGCAATGGAGTACTCGGCGGATCAGGACTTTAGTAACGATTTTTTTGCTGCTTGGGGTTCAGTCGGCCCTTTTACAAACGGTTTCCAAGTCTCGTTTGATGGCGATTTTGAATTTCTCAACAGAACGGAAATAGAAAAAATCGGCAGCTGGGAACTTGGCCCAGAAAACGAAGTCGTACTCATTTCGGCGCAATGGAAGACGGTGCGCGAAGGCGCGGAGCTCGTAGTAATCACGCCTGACGGCACCCGGCTCTCAGAGGCCGATCTGGCCGCGCATGACGACATCGCGATCGCAGAGGCGTTGACCACGCCGACGTCGCGCCACGTTGTGCTTGAGACGCCGGAGGCCGGTATCTGGGATATCGAGATGGTGAATCCGGACGGGCTGGGCGACATCACCTATTCGGCCAGCGAGGTGTTGTCGGGCCCGTCTCTCGACCTCGGGATTACTTCGGACGATTACGCGGCCGAGAGCGCCCAGCTCACGCTGACGGCAGACGGGATGGCGGCAGGCTCAGAGATCGTCATCAACGCGCTGGCCAATCGCGATGACGCGGCCGGCACACGCCTCCAGATCGATGCCCTGCAATCAGGCGATGGCACCCAGACCGTCACCTGGGATTACGCCGACTTCGATCCGGGCATCTACCACCTCGAGGCCGTGGCCCGCGGCGGCGGCCTCGCGCCCGAGGCGGCACTGGCCGAGACGACAGTTACCGTTGACGCGCTGATCGAAGGTGCCGTGACCGGCCCGGGTGGCATTGCTCTGCCCGATACGGCCCTGCGTTTCTCCGTGGATGGCGTCGAGGCAGGAACAGCACAGACCGACGCGCAAGGAGGCTTCTCGTTGCGCGCCCCTCCGGAAATCGCTGGGGAAATCTCCCTGGAACGCGCTGTGACCGCCGAGGAGAGAGATGGTATCACCGCTTCCGATGCCCTGGAAACGCTACGGCTAGCCGTGGGGCTTGATCCTTCTTGGGGACCGGCCGATGGGTTTGATTTCGTCGCCGCTGATTTCAACGCTGATGGTGCGGTGACTGCATCCGACGCTCTGGATATCCTGCGTATCGCCGTGGGGCTCGACACTGGCTCCAACCAACCGCGATGGGTGTTCGGAGATCTGGAGGCCGACGACGTGAATGCCAACACTGTGCCAAACCTTGACAGCCAAATCGACATCACCGCCCTCACGGCCGACGCGCAAGTCAACGCCCAAGGCGTTTTGGTGGGCAACATGGAAGATTACATTGTCTGACGGTAAAGGCCCGCAGTTGGTAGACTGCGCTTTTGCGATTTGCACCGTTCTGCCAAGGCGGCACCTGAAGTGAAGGGTCACTTTGTCCGCGTTGCTGACCTTGAGACGTCATTTTGGTACTGAGCCAGACTAGGTCCCCCCTACTCGTCAATCGGCATCGTGTTTTTCTTCTTGGTTCAGGTGTTTCTGGTTCAGCCTTGCCGATGGGTATGCCAAGGTTCGGTTACGGCTGATCTTATTGGTTCACAGCCCTTGTTCTGAATACGAACTTCAGTAGGTACGTGCACATATGAAAACGGCGGCCTTGGAGGCCGCCGCATCGTCTCGATCAGATCTCGTGCGAAAGGGCTCAGGCGGCTTTCTTCGCCGCGTTCTTCGCAGTGTCCGTGGCTTCGTTGGCTTTCGCCGTTACCTTGCTAGACAGATCTTCACCGGACTTGGAGGCAACCTCGGTCACCTCAGTGCCGAACTTCTGCGTGACTTCGCTGAGGGATTTGCTCGTGCCCATGACGAGATCCATCTGTTTCTGCATAAAGTCGCTATACGCCTTGCTGTAATCGGCTGGCTCGTCGCGCACTGCGGTCACTTCGCGGAGGTTTGAGAACGCTTCCTTGGCGGTGTCTTTCGCGATATCGGTCGACTTCGTCGCGGTCTCGATGAAGATCGAGGTCATGCGTTCGTTGGCACTCGTCAGAGTCTTGAAGATGTCTTGGAAGCCCTGCGGATCGAAGAGGCTCTGGATGTCGTTGGTGGCGGATTTCGTGTTTTGCTTGGCCATGTCGGGCTCCTTTCCGGGTTACCGGGATGTGTCATGTGCTGTGACCTTGACTTTATGCTGCCGCGCAGCATTTTCAAGAGGCGGGCTAGCTCAGGACAGAGCTTCCCTTTATGGATTACGGGGAAATCGGAAGGGATCGGTACAATCGACGGGATGGAACTGCTATCCGCATTCTCGGCCCTCTGGCGCCGTTATTGGTCGCCTGATGCCACGGACACCTGGTTTCGTCCGCTATCTTTCGAAACATAAAGTGCTCGATCGGCGCGCTCGATCAAAGCCGTTGCCTCGGTCTCGTCGAGACGCGCTGCAACACCGAAACTCGCCGTTACTTTCAGGTCATCATCAAACTCAAGGCCCTCTATGAGGGCGCGTAAGTCTTCAGCCAATGCCTTCGCGCCATCAAGACTCGTTTGCGGAAGAAGGACGGCAAATTCTTCGCCACCCCACCGCCCGAAGTAGTCGACGGTCCGCATGCGCGAAAGCACAGCCTGGGCGATGCGGCGAAGGACTTCGTCCCCCACGTTATGGCCATATTTATCGTTGACCGCCTTGAAGTTATCAATGTCGAACATGATCATCGACAGGGGCCCGTTATATCGGCGCGCTCCCTCCACTTCGATCGACAGCAGGCGTTCCGTCTCCGTTCTGTTGAGAGCACCCGTGAGACCGTCAAACAACGCTTGGTGCTGAAGCATCTCCAACAACCGTTCGCGCTCTGTGACGTCGCGCTGCAAGGCCACGTAATGCGTGACCTGGTCATCTTCGTCCAGCACTGGCGCGATCGTCCATTCCATGATGAACGCTGAACCATCTTTCCGATAGTTTTTTGATTTTCCCTCGAACGTTCGATCGTGTTCGAGGTCGTCGCGCAGCCTCCGAATGACGGACCAGTCCGTTTCAGGGCCCTGCATGATGCGCGGTGTCTTCCCGATGATCTCGTCCAGGCTGTATCCGGTCATCCGACTGAAGGCAGGGTTGACATAAACGATCCGAGGCCCCGGCAGCTCGAGTTCAGCATCGGTGATCAGCACGGCATCATAAGCCGCCTCTACAGCTGCCTGAAAAATTCCGAGCCAGGAAGAGCATTGAGGCGTTGTTTTTTGAGACATTATTTGTGCAACCCAACTTTTTCCATTTTCGTTCCTGAGTACCAGCCTGCGAGCGTCGATAATCTGGAGGGCTCTGGGTAACTGTCGGCACCGACGGGTCGAGTGTGTCTACCCGGCTGTCACGCTGCAGGAGAAACATCCGCGTCGCCTGACTCATGACAAAACTGTCATTTTGTCATGAGTGAGCCGCCCAATGATATTGTCGCCCGTACTCATCCGAAAAGTCTATATCTCAGCTAGGCGGCATTGTCCCGGATGACATGAATGAGGCGCTTGTCGGGGCTGCGGCCTCTATCTTGGCCAGAAGCTGCGCGGCGCAGGCCCAGTCGACGGTCGTCGCCTCGACAAAGGGCGCGTCGAAGGTTTCAAGGTTGAGTGCGCCAACCGCCCTGCGTGTAAGCTTTGTGCCGGCCACGGCACCGCCCCAGGTCGCGCTTCTGTTCGTCAGTTCCCCTTCGGACCAGCACCCCAAAAAACGCGGCGGCCGCTTCATTCAACTGACGCCGCTGCCGTTGCATTTGCTGCAGCGTCCGCTGCCATGGCACGTGCCGCAACTTCCAAAGCCAGACCCATTGTCGCCTGTCCCACCGCACACACCTTGGCACTTGCCAGTGCCATCGCAGTTCGTACATTTCGCCATTGCCATTCACCTCTCCCGACATTCCCCAGGTGGAATGCCTTCTTTTGCATCTTGTCGCTGTATTGCGCCCCAATCAAGCCTGCTGAACCCCCTGTTCCGCAGTGTTACCATCTCTAAACGATGCTGCGGCGCAGCAGTTACAAGAGGCCGTTTCAAGATAGACTTACTTTGACCGCGGAATTTCACACTTGGGCAGGTCGGAGGCGGTCACATCATCAATGCCCACGGGTAGTTGCCAGTGCGGTTCTGCAGGTTGACCCAGTGGACAAGCATCTGTTCGCGCTATATGGTAGTACTAGGTATTACCTAATAGCCGGAGCACCAGATGGCCTCCCCGACATCCCTCAAACTCGATGACAAGATGAAAGAGCGCGTCCAGCATCTTGCAAACTCTCGCAAACGTACGTCTCACTGGATCATGCGGGAAGCCATCGCACAGTATGTCGAGCGCGAAGAGAAACGCGAGGCATTGCAGAGAGACACTCTCAAGGCGTGGGAAGAGTTTCAGGAAACAGGCTTGCACGCGACCGCTGAAGAGGTGGATCAGTGGCTGGCGAGCTGGGGAACCGAAGACGAACTGCCTGCCCCTGAATGCCACAAGTGATATTCACGTCTCGGGCGATCCGGGACCTGCACTCGCTGAGGGATTTCCTGCGCCCCAAGAGCGCCGATTCTGCGCGTCGGGCCGGTGAGGTTATCCGCCAAGGGGTGAAAATACTCGCTGCGCATTCCCGACTCGGGCGAATGGTCGATGATCTTCCTGAGGAGTACCGGGAATGGCTTATCGACTTCGGTGACAGCGGCTACGTCGTTCGATATCGAGTTGATGAGGCTGCGGTGACAATCTTCGCAATTCGACATCAAAAAGAGGCGGGGTATTCCTGAATGTTACCTTTCATCTATCTACACATCAATCCTTATGGCCGATTCAAGCTCGATCTAGATAAGCGGATCGATTTTGGGCTCTTGGCCGCATAGAGGCATTCATGGCGAAGAAAGATCCCCAGGTCCTACGACTGAAAATCACCCTTGAGCATGTCGATCCCGCACCTTGGCGGGAGATCGAGATCAGGTCGGACAAGACCCTGCCACATCTGCATGACGCCATTCAGGCGGCCTTCCTGTGGAACGACATGCACCTTTGGGATTTCCGGGTCGGTGATCGCAAATACGAAAGGAAAGACGGAGAGTTTTGGATGGAACCGATGTTCGGACCGCCTGTGATGGAGGTTACTACGAAAAGGATGCACTTCTTCCTGAACAGCAAGGTGCCGCCAGTGCTCTACACCTACGATTTCGGGGATGACTGGGTGCATCGTGTCGAGCTTGTCTCAAAACGTCCGGTTGAGCCGAATGAACCCTTGCCACGTTTTGTCGGTGGCCAGTGGGCGACGCCGCCCGAGGATATTGGCGGTCCGCCTATGTACGAGGTCTTCAAAGAGGCACGTCATGACGCAAACCACACAGAACATGACTGGGCGAAAGAGGCCGGATATGTTGATTGGGATCACGACGAGATCCATCCCGATGTCATCTCCAAGCAATTTTTGAAACTGCAGATGCGGAAAACGCGCAGTACATCTTGTTGGGTTATGGGAGAATAAGGCGCCACTTAGGGTATTTCCGGGCAACAAGCGGGCCTGCACGCTGTCGCTGGATCTCGCGTACGACACCCGTCACAGCACTGCCCGCCAGACGCGGAAGCGTCCCTGCCCCGTGACCTCTTTCACGAGGCCCTGGGACTCGAGCCATGAAAGGTTTCTCTGGATCGCGGCACGGTCCCGCCAGCAAACGGTCGCTTGCTGGCGGATTGATGACTACGCCGCAGGGCGCGGACCTGTCCCGGCGGCCATCATAGTCCGCTTCTTGGCTGCGGCAGCGCGTCCTTGGTCGGGAGATGGCGAATTGCTTCGCCTGTTTCCTTGTCGGCCACGGCCAGCTCGAACTGCGTTTGCAGGTTCAGCCAGAATTGCGGGTCTGTACCGAACCAGTGCCCAAAGCGAAGTGCAGTATCGCCCGTAATCGAGCGCTTGCCCGCAATGATCTGCGAGACACGATTGGCCGGCACATTGAGCTGACGGGCGAACTCTGTAGGGGTAATCCCAATCTCTTCCAGCTCGTCCTTGAGGACGATGCCGGGATGGACTGCTCTCATGAAAATGGTGCACCTCCTTTCATCGGTGATAATCCACGATCTCCACGTTAAATGGTCCTGGCTGGCCATCCGGCCATTCGAAACAAATGCGCCATTGCTGGTTGATGCGGATCGAGTACTGCCCTGCCCTGCTGCCCTTCAGGGCTTCGAGCCGGTTGCTCGGCAATGCGCGTAAATTCGCCAAGTCTGGTGCAGCGTTCAGAATGGCGAGTCGCTTTGCGGCCTGGTCCTCAAAGCCCTGAAACGCTTTGATAAACTCTCCGCCGGCAAAGCGTTCTGTTTTCTTGTCTCGATAGTTTAGGATCATACTGCCTTAAGCAATACAGGAATTGACGATGTACGTCAAGAGTAAACTTCTAATTGAAGGGTTCATTCTAACCCGCATTCCCCAAGTAGTCCGCTGATTTCGCTGTCCTGAGCTTGGTATTTCGTATATAAATCATGGTGTTGATAGCTGTGAGGGGCGTGTTTCATGGATCACCCAGAGGGTGCGGGCTTGCAGAGGGCAGATCGGGTGGATTTCGACCCTCGTGTTCGACTGGAATTCAAAGGCACACAGCTCAGTTCGGACGGCGGTCTGCTGGTGATGCGCGAGCTGGATGACACGCTTGGGCTGTCCGATCTGGCGTCAGCGACGCTGTCCGACACCCGCCCCGGCAAGAACGCGGTCCACCGGCTCGACGGGCTGTTCCGGCAATCGGTGTTCGGGCGGCTGGCCGGATACGAGGACGTCAACGATGCTGACCGTCTCGCGCTCGACCCGGTCATGCGTCAGGTTGTCGGCGGTAGGGCTGTCGATGCGCAAGCGGCATCGGCATCGCAGATGGGGCGGTTCGAGACGGAGACGCTGGCCCTGCCGGAGAACCGGGATGCGCTGGCCGACCTGAACGGGCAATGGATCGACCGGTTTCATGACCGCAACGGCTTGAAGTATATCGTGCTGGATATGGACAGCTCGGTCAGCCCCACCCATGGCGATCAGGAGGGCGCAGCCTGGAACGGCCATTTTGATTGCAGCTGCTACCATCCAAACTTCCTGTTCAACCAGTTCGGCATGCTGGAACGCTGCGCCCTGCGGCATGGCAACGTCCACAGCGCTGATGGTTGGCGCGACGTCCTTGATCCGGTCATCGCCCGGTATGCCGAGCGCGACATCATGAAGTTCTTCCGGGCCGATGCCGCCTATGCGATCCCCGCAATTTATGCGCGCCTCGAAGAGGCGGACTATTTCTACGCCATACGTCTGCCAGCAAATGCCGTCCTGCGTGAGAAGATCGCACATCAGTTGACCCGCCCCGTCGGGCGGCCCTCAAAGACCAAGGTGAAGCGGTTCCACGAGGACTTCCAGTATCAGGCGCAGAGCTGGGACAAGCCGCGCCGCGTGATAGCCAAGATCGAATGGCATCCGGGCGAGCTGTTCCCCAGGGTCGGCTTCATCGTCACCAACCTGCCCATGGAGCCGGACTGGGTGGTGCGGTTCTATAACCAGCGCGGCACCGCCGAGCAGCATATCAAGGAAGGCAAATACGCCTTCAACTGGACGCGGCTGTCGTGCAGGCGGTTCCGCGACAACGAGGTCCGGCTGCAACTGCACGCGTTGGCCTACAACCTGGCCACATTCCTGCGCTGCATCGAACTACCTGAGGAAATGGCCGACTGGTCGCTCACCAGCCTGCAACTCAAGCTGATCAAGACAGGCGCCCGCGTTGTGCGCCATGCCCGGGCGATCACCTTCCAACTCTCCGAGGCCGCGGTGTCCGGTCCGATGGTGCGCACCATTCTCGCCGCCATTCACCGACTGCGAGCGCCACCGTCATGCGCGTGACTGCAACCCAGACCCAAACTGAACGAAACCGGCTCGACAGGTGTGTCCGACGCGCTGAAAACGCCTCAGAAGGCAGAGGATGACCCCGTCGCTTGGCCTGAAACACCTACAACCGGACGTCTGCGCGAGACCAAACGAGGTCCGGAGAGAGGAAATGCTTGACCGCACGGCCTCGTCCGGCGATCTTTCCGTCATGCCGCAGGCCACTTGGGGAATGTCGGCTTACATCCGATTGCCATTGTTGGCGCGCAATGCCTACGGTTTCGGCATAAACCACGATGTACTTGGCACGCAACTACGGTTCGGAAGGCGGTTATGTCATCACGCCTGCTAGAGGAAAACATCTAGATACATACGACGGAACACTTGAGCTGTTGGTGCCCAATTACCCTCCATGGCTTTGCTGCAAGCTGCTCCATAGCCGCCATCCGGACGCGGTCTAAGTTTTACGAATGGAGGCAGGCCGTATCGCATAGCAATGAAACCCGTCCAGATGCGAGCAGTTCTTCCGTTGCCATTTGCGAACGGGTGGATTCTTACCCATTCAGAATGTACCCAGGCGCAAAGCTCGATAACCGCGTTAAGTTTGTCCCTGCTGCTTGGAGCGTCACCTTGCGGCAGGATCTGATCCAAGGCCGAAACAGCCTTCTGGAGGGTGTGTTCAAATTCTTCCAGTTCTTGAGAGACTAAAGTTGAGGGTGTTCCTTGATGGACCCCGATATGGACTTCGCAACCTTCAAGGCCATCTTCGCCGCGAAAGTTTCCGACGTACTGGTCGCCAGGGACATCAAGGCCATCCATCATTGTAGTATGCCACTGACGTGCCAGATCAATCCCAGGCAATATACGATTGTGTGCCTCGTCACGAGACAAGCGATAAGCCTTCCGAAGGTTCTCTGAAAGCTTACCGCTATCTTCGTCCCAGTCAGGCACTTAGCAAACTGCGCACAAGGGCTGTCGTCTCATAGTCCTCAGGGAACTCTATTTCCCCTTGAGCTGGATCATTATCCGCGGACAACTCAGCCGAGACTACCTCCTCGATTGCCCGTTCGAAATTCGGATCATCTTCTCGATACTGCTTCAGGGAATTCAAAGACGCCTCAAGCTCCTCTTGGACGACAAGGGTCTCCTTGGCCACGTATTGTAGCAGCGCTTGGTTGATGAGCTTGTTCATTGTCGTGTGACGCAGCTCACCTAGCTTCGCCAGCTGATCTTTCAGGCTTTGATCAACGCGGAGTGTCATTGCAACAGACATCGTATGCCTCCATGAGATGTGACATCAAAATACCTTTTTGATGCCATTTGTCAAGGTTCTTTGGTACGGTAGCGGGAACTTGAACCGTGTCCTGCCCGCCTTGAACCAGTTCCCATGCGGCAATCTGTGCGCGCTCATCCGCCCCTGCCCGTGGCGGAGGCGGTAGAAACACTGGGGCATCTTCCATCGGACAGGGCAGGAGCCGCAGGTCCTCTTCAGCGATCTTACCGTCATATTGGCTCTCGCTTCTGCGCAATAAAAACGATTTACATCAATGATCTAAGGTAT
Source organism: Roseovarius tibetensis (assembly GCF_050896375.1). Classification (NCBI taxonomy): domain Bacteria; kingdom Pseudomonadati; phylum Pseudomonadota; class Alphaproteobacteria; order Rhodobacterales; family Roseobacteraceae; genus Roseovarius; species Roseovarius tibetensis. The sequence continues at coordinate 613 of NZ_JBPBBB010000043.1, read as the reverse complement.
TAAAGACGCAAAATATGGCTATTTTGCACACTACTTGGGTGATTTTTGTTGAGGAGCTCCTTCTCTCTACACAGGCACCGCCTGCGCATGCACGCAAGGACCTTGTGTCGCGCTCAGGGTAAGTAAACCAAGGGGTTTGGAGCGATCGCGATCAAGGAAACCATCGCTGCACACGTTTACAAACGGTCGTTTACTGGTGACTTATGAATTTGCAAATCGCCACACTTAGCAGAGGTGTGTGGGCTCAGAACCCGTGAAACAGCATATCGAGGGCCGCCGTGACCGGATCGGCGTCAATCTGACCGAGACAGCGGGGCTATGATCAGGATGCACACATCGGAAACAGCCGCCAATAGGCCGTTTCATGTCTCTTTAAAAACCCATCACGATAGGTTAAATACAGTTATGGTCACCATATACCGAGCGCATGGTCTGCGCGTCATCATCTTTACAGACGATCATGAGCCGGCCCATGTGCATGTGTTCGGTGATGGGCAAGTCAAGATCAATCTGATCGGGCTTGACGGGGCTCCAGTGTAAGCGGCGTCTGGCGGGCACCTTCTGCTGAGGCCCGGGATTTGAGACTCACGCCCTGTTGGAAAACAGGAGGTGA
>NZ_JBPBBB010000042.1:0-23680 GCF_050896375.1 Roseovarius tibetensis | reverse complement strand
CTCGACATGTATGTGAAGATCGGCGATCCGGACGGGGTCTTTCTGGCCTATATCGACGGGATCCTGCAAGTCGTGCATGAGGGCGTTCTCAAGCCGGGGACGTCGGAGCTCGTGGCCTCCGTGCGCAACGAGGGCAGCTCGGACCGGACCAATGATTTCTACAATGTGCCATGGGCCGAACTGATCGTCGCGGACGTTCCGACGCTCGGCTTCAGGCTGCACACGCTACCTCTGGTCTCCGACGGCACACCCGCGCAGTTCGCGGGCGCGGTCGCCGGCATCTCGACCACCCAATTCGCCGAGGTTGCGGAGGCGATGGTCTCGGACACTGTCGGGCAGGCGCATCTGTTCAATCTTTCCGGCATGCCCGCGTTGCCCGCCGACACCACCATCGTCGGGGTCTCCTTTGTCGCGGCCGCGTTCAGGAGCGGGGCCTCTCCGGTTCAGCGTTTCGACGGCCGGGCGGATGCCGCGCTGCTGGGCGCGCCTGTCGATATAACCGAGGCGCTTGGCGCCGTCCGGTTCTTCTGGGACGTGAACCCGGCAACCGGCGCCGCCTGGACGACGGCCGGGATCGACGGGACGCAGTTCGGCCTCGAGGCGCTCGCGTGACCGGGGACGTCACGCTTCGCAAATCCACGGCGTTCGTGGTGGCGGGTCTGGAGACCGACGGCAAGTCCGGCGTGCGCAAGGCCACGGCGCATGTCGTCGAGGGTCTGCAAACCGAGGGTAAATCGGGCCTGCGCAAGTCCACGGCCCATGTGGTGGCGGGGCTGGCAACAGATATGAGCTCCGCCATCCGGCAGGCGTCGGGCCATGCGCTTGTTCGGGACATCTCGGATCTCTCGGGCGACATGTTCGGCTTCAATGATCGGCCTGTCTACCGCGCCGGCACGGTCCTGCCTTTTTTGGACTTCGGGGGCGGGGCGCAGTTCGGCGTCACCATTCCGCAGGCGCAGGCCGGGACCTGGACGCGGATGATCTACCGGCCGGACGACACGTTCGTCGAGGATGTGATCGTGCTGTCGGCTGGGGTCAATGCGCTCGGGCTGTCGGGGCACGTCAATCAGGTGATGCTCTTTCCCGGCGCGCTGGACAGCGCGACGCGCGACCACATCCATGCGGTGGCGCGCAACCGCGCCGGGATGGGCTGAAGGGGCTCCCTAGACCGGCAGGACCGGTGTCGGGGGCGTCCACCAAAGCCCGCATGACCCATCATAAGCATCAGGACAAGGAGGCGGGATGCCCGAGCGCGAGAGCTTCACCGACCAGATCATCCAGGCGTTCCGCGATCATGGCGTGGCGGCCGCGATCGGCGTCTGGTTTACCTTCATTGGCGGGTTGGCCGTCGCGGTCACGCGCAAAGCCTTCACCAACGAGGCGCTGCTGCACAAGCTCGAACAGGAGCTCGACGCCGAGCGCCTGCGCATCGAAAAGCGCCGCGACGAGGACCGGCGCGTCGATCACGACCGGCTCGAACGCATCGAGCGCGACATACACGACATGCGCAACCTGATGTTCGCCGCCTTCCAGCGGGGACGCGAGGACTGATCGCGCGTCTGGCGTAGCACGCGCAGGTTTTTTCGCCGCGCAACGCGCACTTGCCGGGCGCACAGATCGCATCCCGAGATCAACACGTCCACCCCACCGCTCATCCGGGCGGAGGCCGCTTCCGCATGCCCGTTACCCCCAAGGAGACCACCATGCCTGACACCGTCCAGACCTATCGCCATTTCCGCGAGGTACCCGAGCGTCTCTGGCGCTGGCCCGACTTCTCGCCCGCCGAGATCGCCTGCCGCGGTACGGGCGAGCTGAAGCTCCACCCCGAAGCGCTCGACACCCTGCAGGCGCTGCGCGACCGGCTGGGCAAGCCGCTGATCGTCAACTCGGGCTATCGCAGCCCCGAGCACAACCGCGCCGTGGGTGGGGCGACGCGCTCGAAGCACATGGACGGGACCGCCTTCGATATCTCCATGGCCAACCATGATCCGGAGGCGTTCGAGCGTGCGGCGCGCGAGGTTGGGTTCCTGGGGTTTGGCACCTATCCACGCTCGAACTTCATCCATGTCGATCTGGGGCCGGCCCGATCCTGGGGCGCGCCGTTCCCGCCGCGCACGACGCCCTTCGCAGCCGAGACCCCGCCCGCGCGCGACAAGCTGGCCGAAAGCCGGACCCTCAAGGGCACCGGCGCGGCGGGCGTGGCCACTGTTGGTGCCGGGGGGGTCGAGGTGGCGCAGGAAGTGCTGGCCGAGACGCAGGGCGCTGTCCTGCCGTTGGTGCCCTATCTTGACACGTTGCGATGGGTCTTAATCGCGCTGGCGCTTTGCGGGATTGCGGTGGCGGTCTGGGCGCGGCTCGATGACTGGCGCAAGGGGCGGCGGTGATGTGGCGGCATGCGCTGGCCGGGATGCTCGCCCGGCCATGGGCGCGGCGGGCGACTGCCATTGCCTTCGTCGCGCTCGCAGTCGCCCTGTTTCTGTTCAATCTCCGCCGCAGTGGCGAACGCGCGGGCCGCGCCGCCGAACGGCTGGACCTGCTGGAGCGCAATGATGCCATTCAACGACAGATGCTGGAGGCGGCTGCGCAGCGGCCTCGTGATCGTGCCGCTCTTGTTGAGCGGTTACGCGGGGCTGGGTTCTGACGGCGCTCTCGGGGTATGTCCGCCGGTGGTGGACTACAGCCCGGTCGAGCAGGTCCGGGTGACGGAGGAGGTCGCAGCGCGGCCCAAGCGTGCACTGATTGTCGGCTGGCTGGCAGATTACGCCGTGCTGCGGGAGCAGATTCATCGCAATCGCATCAGCATCGCCGCGGCAAGCTTCGCGCGCTCGGGAAGGCTATCGACATAGATGCACTCTCCCAGCGTATGCAGCCCCTTGCCGCGCACCCCGATGGAGTCGATCGTGGGTATTCCCATCGCGCCGGTGAAATTTCCGTCGGATCCGCCCCCTGCGCTGGTGCCGCTGAGGTCTTGACCCATCTCGCCCATGATGTCGCGCGCCATGTCCAGCAACGCCATCGTGCCAGGCTGGTCAGGTTCCCAGACCGGGCGCGTGACGCCACGCGTAACCTCGAAGGCTACGTCGCCGCTGTCGTCATTGAGCGCAAGCATCGCCTCGACACCGCGGTCGAGATCCTCTTGGCGCTTGGCCATGCTGAGCGCGTTGGCGTGGCATTCCGAGGACACGCAGTTCGCCCATTGCCCGCCATGAAACACGCCTACGCTGAAGGTGCAGTCATCGGTCGTCATCGCCTCGATGTCGAGCACGCGGCGCGCCATCGAGGCAATCGCCGAGCGCCCCTCGGCCAGTTGCCAGCCAGCATGGCTTGGTCGGCCCATGGTGCGCAGGTTGTAGCGCGCGATGGCATAGCGGCCGATCACCGCGCCACCATCGGGGCGCGCGGGTTCGGGAATGAGCACATATTTCTGACGCGCCGCCTCGGACTCGATCAACTCGCGTGTCGATGGCGTGCCCACCTCTTCATCGGGTGTGAGAAGCACCGTGACGGGAAGCGGTGTTTCGGCGCCAGCGCGCAGAAGCTGGCGGACCGCCTCCAGGCAGGCATAGTTGCCGCCTTTCATGTCTTGGATACCGGGACCATAGGCAAGATCGCCCTCGCGCCTGAAGGGCAGCTTTTCGAGCGTGCCGATCGGGTGAACTGTATCCATGTGCCCGAGGATCAGCACACCGGGCACCCCCGCATCGACATGCGGAAATTGCGCACGCACGCTGTCGCCATAACCAAGGCGCCCGGGGATGCGTTCGACGCGCGCGCCAAGGACGGCGAGATCGTGCTGCGCGAGGTCCATCATCCGATTGACGGCGGCGGCGTCAAAGCTCGGGCTTTCGCACTCGATCCACGGACGCAGGCCGGCCAGCATTTCTTCGGTGTCGAATGGAAGGTCGAGGGGGTTCATGCGATTTCCTTTTGTCCGCGTGGCAGTCTTCGCTCGACGATGCGCGCCATCACCGAGGCGCCCACCGGCAGCATGGCATCATCGAGCACGAAGGACGGGTTGTGCAGCGGCACCGAGCCGGCATGGCCGACACGGCAATACGCGCCGGGTACGACTTTCAGTATGTCGGCGAAGTCCTCACTACCGGTGGCCTGCTCATCTGTTTCCTGCGCATTCTCCTCGCCGACGATGTCGGCCGCGGCCGCGACGTATTCTCGGCTGAGGTCCGCATCGTTCATGAGCACATCGAAGACGTTGCGCAGGTCGCAGTCGATGGTGACGTCGTGCGCCTGCGCAAATCCCTCGCAGAGCTTGCGCACGCGCTCGAGCGCCATCTCGCGCACTTCGGGATGAAAGTAGCGGATGGTGCCCGCGATATGTGCGGTATCGGGCACGACATTGTAAGCCGCGCCGGCATGGATCTGGGTCACCGACAGCACAATCGGTTTGGTTGGCGGCGCATTGCGACTTACTACCGTCTGAAGCTGACCGACCAACGCAGCGCCGATCACGAGCGGATCGCGGGACTGGTGGGGCATCGCGGCGTGGCTGCCCTGACCCCTGACGGTAATGTCGAAGAATTCAGCGCCGGCCATCGCGGGCCCAGGGCACACGCGAACCTGGCCGGGGTCGATATTGGGATCGTTATGAAGGCCAAAGGCCTCGTCAAATGGAAAGCGCTCGCACAGACCGTCGCTGAGCATCCGTCGCGCTCCCCCGAGCCCCTCTTCGGCGGGCTGAAAGATCAGCACAACGGTGCCGTCGAAATCGCGCGTCTCCGCGAGGTAGCGCGCCGTGCCGAGCAACATCGTCGTATGTCCGTCATGGCCGCAGGCATGCATCTTGCCTGGTGCGGTAGATGCGTATGCGACCCCGCTGGCCTCGTCTATGGGCAGAGCATCCATGTCGGCGCGCAGGCCGATGCGGCGGTTGCTACCGCCTGTGCCCTTGAGGATGCCGACGACACCCGTTGTGCCGATGCCCTCATGGACCTCGTCGACGCCGTATTCGCGCAGTTTGGTCGCCACGATGCCGGCAGTGCGTGTCTCTTCGAAGCCGAGTTCGGGATGTGCGTGAAGATCGTGTCGGATTTCGGTCAGGTCATCGGCGAAGTCACCGATGCGTTCTATTAGGCTCATGTCCGTTTTCCTCTTTTTTGGGTGGGCTCTCAGGCAGTCTGCCCAAGCGGTCTGAAATTGGCGAAGTCCCAGTCGCGACCGGGCGCGGCAGCGATCAGGGCGCGGGTATAGTCGTGCTTCGGAGTGCCGAGCACCTCGCTTGCCGTGCCGTATTCGACGACATTACCGTGCTGCATCACCACGACATCGTCACAGATCTGGGCGGCCACGCGCAGATCGTGCGTGATGAACAGGATCGACACGCCGAGCTTTTCCTGGATGTCGGCCAGAAGGTCGAGCACCTGCGCCTGCACCGACACGTCGAGTGCGGAAACCGCTTCGTCAGCCACCAACACATCCGGCCGCATCGCTACGGCGCGGGCGATCGCGATGCGCTGGCGCTGGCCGCCAGAGAACTGGTGCGGGTAGCGATCGAGCGCGGCGCGGGGCAGGTCCACAAGCTCCATCAGATCGCCGGCATGGGTCATTGCCGTGTCGTGATCGGTGCCGAAATTGAGCGGACCCTCGACGAGGCTGCGCCCCACCGTCCAGCGCGGATTGAGCGAACGAAACGGGTCTTGGAACACGATCTGCAAATGGCGGCGGTGGGGGAGCAACTTGCTGCGTGACAGCTGTGCGATGTCGGTTCCGGCGAGAAGGATCTCGCCATCCGTCGGATCGACGAGGCGCAGGATGCAGCGCGCCACGGTGGATTTGCCCGAGCCCGATTCACCTACGATGCCGAGCGTGCGCCCGCGCGCGATCGATAGGCTGACTTGATTGGCCGCGCGCGTGCCCTCGGAGCGGAAGATGATGCCGCCGGCACCGTAGACCTTGCTCATGGAGCGCAGTTCGAGGATATTTTCGGTCTGCTCTGGCTCGCGCACGTGGCGCGGGGTCAGGCTGGGGACGGATTGCAAAAGCTCGGTCGTATAGGTCTCTTTTGGTGAGCGCAGAAGTTGCTCGACCGGGGCGCTCTCGACGATGCGGCCATGCTGCATCACATGGACCGTGTCGGCGATTTCGGAGACGACACCCATGTCATGTGTGATGAACAACACCGCGGTGCCGTGACGTTCCTGCAGATCCGCGATCAGCTTTAGAATCTGGCCCTGTGTAGTGACGTCGAGGGCCGTCGTCGGCTCGTCAGCGATCAGCAGTTCCGGTTCGAGCGCCAGCGCCATGGCAATCATGATGCGCTGGCGCTGGCCACCTGAGAGCTGATGTGGAAAGGACCGGAACATGCGCGTGATATCTGGCAATTGCACCTGATCCAGCATGTCGAGAACCCGTGCCTCGCGGTCGGTGGGTGAAAGATCGGTATGGGTGCGCAGCACCTCGTCGATCTGGTCACCGACCCGCATCACCGGATTGAGCGCGGTCATCGGTTCCTGGAAAATCATCGCCATGTGCCGACCGCGTAGATTGCGTAGTGCGGACTGCTTGACCGCGCGCAGGTCACGTTCGCCAAGTCTGATGCCGCCGCCTGTCACTTCGAGCGCATCGGGCGGCAGCAAACCCATCACGGCAAGCGAGGTCACCGACTTGCCCGAACCCGACTCGCCCACCAGGCACGCCGTCTCGCCGGCGCGGATGTCGAGGCTGATGCGGTCGAGGATCGGCGCAATGTCGGGGCGCCCGGCAAGCTGCACCGACAGCTCGCGCAAGGCCAGCACGGTATGCGCCTCGCCGAATGTGCGCGATTTGAATTTCATCGCTCAGCTCTCCCTTTTCTTGAGGCGCGGATCGAGAACGTCGCGCGCTGTGTCGCCCAACAGATTGATGGACAGGATGCACAGCGATAACATGAGCCCCGGCCAGAAAATCAGTCCGGGATTGACGCGAAAATAGTCGCGTCCTTCGGCCATGATGTTTCCCCAAGTGGGAATCTCGGTACTCACCCCCGCGCCGAGAAAGGACAGGATTGCCTCGATTAGAATCGCCGAGGCGCAAATATAGGTTCCCTGCACGATCAGTGGCGCGACAGTGTTGGGCATCAAATGCTGCAACAGGATTTTGGGCATCGACGATCCAAGTGCGATCGCGGCCTCGATATAAGGCTCTTCGCGCGCCGAAAGCACCACCGAACGCACCAGCCGGACGACACGCGGCACCTCCGGAATGGTGATCGCCACGATCACAGACATCACCGAGGATCCCACCAGCGATACAAGCGCGACCGCAAGCAGGATCGCCGGAATCGCCATGAGACTGTCCATGATACGCATGATGATTCCATCGGCCCAACGGAAGAAGCCCGCAACAAGGCCGATCAACAGCCCGACGACCACGCTTGTGATAGCCGCGCCAATACCGATCATCAAAGAGACTTGTCCGCCCGTCACCACGCGGCTGAAGAGGTCGCGACCGTAAGCGTCCGTGCCGATCCAGTACTGGTCGCTAGAGGGTTGTAGCCGGTTCGACGAGGTCATCGTTAACGGATCGTACGGCACATAGAACGGCGCGAATACGACCGCCACGATGATGGTCACGAGGATGATCCCCGCAACGATCGGAGCGGGACCGAGCGTGCGCCAGGCAGCCGGGAGCGACATCACTTTCAGCGCCACCTGGAATGCGGAAACGGGTTGCGGAGCTCGGGCCATCAGTAACGGATCCTCGGATCGATCAGAGTGTAGGAAATATCTATGATCAGGTTGACGAGCACGTAGATGCCCGCTGTGAGCAATATCATCGCCTGGATCACCGGATAATCGCGTGCAAGAATGGCGTCGACGGTGAGCCGGCCGATTCCGGGAATATTGAAAACGCTCTCGGTGACCACAACGCCGGATATCAAAAGCGCAAAGCCTGTGCCAATGATGGTCATGATCGGTACCGCAGCATTGCGTAGGGCATGGCGAAACAATACCTGCTTCTCGCGCACGCCCTTGGCCCGAGCAGTGCGGACATAGTCTTCACCCAGAACCTCAAGCATGGAGGCGCGGGTCATCCGTGCGATCAGTGCAACATAGATGGTGGCCAGCGTCAGCGAAGGCAGGATCGCCCGCTGCAGAAAGCCCGTGAAATCCTCGGTCGGAGCGCGGTAGCCTTGTATCGGCAATACCCGTAGCTCGATAGAAAAGATCTGAATGAAGATGTAGCCGATCACGAATACTGGGATCGAAAATCCCAGAACAGAGAAGGTCATGACAAGGTAGTCAACCCAGCTGCGATGACGCCATGCCGCAACCACGCCCATCGGAATCGCGAGCAGAACAGAAATAAGGATTGTCATAAGCGCAATATTGATGGTGGGCCAGATCCGCGAGCCGATCATCCCAGAGACATCCGTGCCCGAGATCAGTGATGTTCCCAGATCGCCGCGCAGAAGCTGTTCGGTCCAGTTGAGGAACTGGACGTGTAACGGGTCTTTCAGCCCGAGCCTTATGCGAATATTTTCCAGTTTCTCGGGGGTTGCATTGTCACCTGCAAGAATGGCGGCGGGATCGCCCGGCGTCAGCCTTAAAAGCAGGAACACGAAAATCGCAACAATCAGCATCACCGGAATGATCGCAAGGACCCTTCTGAAGATATACCCAATCATGGAGCCAGCAATCCTTTCCCAACGTCAGCGCGCACGGACCGCCGCGCGCGCTGATTAGTCCTGTCAATCATCGGTCTTTTCTACGCCCCAGAACACGACCACGGGCGATTGCAGCATGCCCTCGATGTTATTCCTTCGTGCCTGTACTGGAAAGTACTGACCGAGCGGGATGTAGTTGACGACCTCTAACGCGTGCTCTTGGATCGCATGGGCAATCTCGACCTGCTCTTCCGCGGTTTGCGCCGCGATGTAATCCTGGCGCAGGTCCATGAGCGCTGGATCGTCGGGCCATCCGAACCAGCCATCCCCGCCCCGGGCATTGAGCATCGGATTGATGAGCGGATTCGCGATCTCTGGAAGCTGCCAGTTGGTGAAGAAGATGTTCCAGCCATCGCCGTCCTGGGGTGAGTCCATGCTGGCGCGACGATTGACGACCGACTGCCAGTCCATTGGCTGCATGTCGACCTCAAAGCCGGCATTACGCAGTGCTTGGGCCGCGACGACCGGCTGGTTTTTGAGTGTGGTGACATCCGTCGGCGCCATCAGGACAATCGGCGTACCATCATAGCCAGCTTCTTCCAAAAGCTTCTGCGCGGCTTCGGGATCACCACCTTCGAGAAGGCTCTCGGCACCGGCCTCATGCTCAAACGGTGTTCCGCAGCCAAAAACCGCCCCGCATAGCTGGTAGTATTGCGGATCGCCCATCATCGTGGCCAGAACATCTTCCTGGCTGAGAGCCAGCAGCGCCGCGCGGCGAATACGTTGATCATCAAACGGGGGATGCATCCAGTTTAGCCGCCCCATTGTCTGATAACCAAGAGGATCACGCACCTCGACCGTGACGTCGGGCTCGGCCTCAAGAATCGGCAGCAGATCCGTATTGATCGACTCGATGTAGTCTATCTCACCGGCGGCGAGCGCGTTGATCGCAGTCTGCGCATCGGGCATTGAAGGCCATACCACACGATCCACGTTCACGACTTTACCGCCGGCCTTCCAGCTTGCCGGTTCGTCCCGCGGCACGTAGTTCTCGTTGCGCTCATACACCACTCGTTCACCCGGCGAGAACTCCTCGTGGTTGAATACGAATGGGCCTGAGCCGATGTGCTTCTCGACCTCGCCAGCCTCCATTTGCTCGACGAGATATTCAGGCATGATGAACGGCGGCACCGCCGACTGCTTCGACACGGTCTCCAGGAATGGCCCGAACGGCTTGGACAGCGACCAAACGATTGTGTCGTCGCCCTCCGCCTCGAGGCTTTCCGTGACCTCGGCGATGAGCTGACCCCCCGAATCCTTGTCCATCCAGCGCTCGAGCGAGGCGATCACATCGGCGGGCGTTACTGGTTCCCCGTCGTGGAACATCAGCCCGTCGCGCAGCATGAATGTGTAGGTCAGCTCGTCGTCGGAAACCTCGAACTCCGCCATTTGCGGCTGCGGGTCGAAGTTCTCATCCTGCGCAATCAGCACGTCATAGATCATGTAGGCATGGTTTCGCGTGATATGCGCGGTCGTCTCGATCGGATCCATGACCCGCAGGCTCGAGTGCATGACGGCCCTTATGGTGCCATCTTGCGCCATCGCCGCCGGAGTCAGCATGGTCGACGCAATGAGCGCCCCCATCGCCAGCCCGCCACGACGTAGCGCGGGTCCCATCCGGCTTTTTGTGTCATTGTGTATCATTGTTTATCCTCTCTGTGTTGGACTTGGTCGGCGAATGAGTCTCACCCAGCCGATCAAGATTGTGCCGCGAGATCGGCCCGCGTTGGGCCATGCGGAGACAGCCGAAGCCGCGGCGATATCCGCGACCAAGGCAACTGCGCCGGGTCGATCGGCATCGGCCCGGGAGCTGTGCAGACAAGAATGGCACTGGCAATTTGCGCGAAATCGGCGCGGAAGTGGGTTGAACTCTTGACCGCAAGGATGTTAGCCCTCTCGGGCTTTATGCCGTGGGCGCGGAACATCTCGCGGTCGGCCATCTGCGCCTTGTGGGTTGTCACGACGACGCGCACCCCGCCGATGCGAAGGCACGCCGATGGCCCGAGGCACATCCGCGCGCCGCCATAATAAGGCCCCGTTGCATGCACGGTGCCGTCATGCAGAAGCTCGACGGAGAACTCGGCCTCGAAGTGCCTGTCCCCCGGTACATTTGAGCCACCGCCAAGCGCAAGCCGCAACGTCGCACCCACACCGGCAGCATGCGCCTGAGCTGCGGCACGAGGATCGACCATCAGCCCGAGAGCGGCCCCTTGTGCATCCGCTTCAACCAGCGCACGCAAAAGCCCGGTTGTGTTCGAATCTCCGCCGGCGCCGGGATTGTCCTGGGTGTCCGCAAGGATCACCGGGCCGCCGGGCCGCGTCTCCGCGAGGCGCTGGGCTTCGGCCACACCCTCAGCTGACGGCCAGGCCCGTCCCGCGAACTCTGATTCTGCGGCCCGATAGCCCTCGGCGATCTCGTCGGCCAGAGCCTCGGCGCGCGCCGGATCCTGCGCGTGAACGACGACACTGGGTCCGCACTCCTCGAAATCTGCGGCCGGAAATCCCATGAAAATCGAGGCCTGATCGACCGGCCCGGCATCGGTGGCGGCGACCTGTGCATAAAGCCTGTCGGCGGGGGCCATCAGCGTGCTCTGCCAGGATATCGGCACCATGTATGGCAGGCGCCGGAACGCGGTGGCCGGGCGCGCACCCGTTTCGATCATCCAATCGAGGCCCGCGGCCGCGCGTCGCCCCGTTTCGGCCATGTCAACATGCGGATAGGTGCGGAACCCGACGAGAAAATCAGCCTCGTTGACCATGCGTTCGGTAATATTTCCATGCAGATCAAGGCTCGAGGCGATGGGCACGCCGGGACCGACAACTGCGCGCAGTCTCTCGAGAAGCGCACCTTCGCCATCCGGCTCGTGTTCGGCCACCATCGCGCCGTGAAGGTCGATGAACAGCCCGTCTACCGGCCCTGCCTCGCGCAATCGCCTGACGAGTTCGCTCACGATGCACTCGTAAGCGTCTTCGGTGACATGGGCCGAAGGGATAGCCCCCGCCCAAAGAAGTGGTACAATCTCCCAGCCCGCGCGCCCTGCATGGTCCAATGCGCCGGAGATCCCAAGGTTTACGCTCGCCGCCCGCTTGGGTAACGCCGCGCCACGCGTCATCGGGATATATCCACCGCCTTGCTCGAAAGCAGCGATGTCAGCACGGGTCGGCGCGAAGGTGTTTGTTTCATGCAGGAACCCGCCAATCGCAACGCGCGCGCACATCCCGTAATCCTTTCTCCGCCACTTTCCCGTTTTTAAAGCCGGCGGCTTTTTGCGTTTTTTTTGCGTTATCGGTATCGCTTGACGATACAGTTGCATTGGCTGTTACCTTAGTGAGATGAATTTACCTCTGTCAACAGTGTGGAAGAATCTATGCCACGAACAGTTTTACGCGACCTGCCCGGCGCTTGCGATTTGGGCGCAGCCTACGCGGATGATCCGCTTTTCAATCGATCCGCGGCGCGCGCAATCGCAGTCATGTCAGCTTTTCATGGATGCAGTGGTCCGATGACGCTTTCCGAAATCGCCCGTACTGCATGCATCGACCGCTCGGCGGCGCAGCGGCTTGTGCATACGCTGCGAAGGCTCGGCTACCTCAAGCGAAGCGAAGACGGCCGCGGTTTTCTTCCCGATCTGCGCCTACTCGATCACGCACACGACTGCCTGCGCCTTGATCCGGTGGTCCAGCGCGCGACGCCAGTGCTTCTCGAACTCCGGCGCAATGTGCGCGAGCGCGTCGATCTGAGCCTGTTCGACGACCGCCGCGTGATCTATGCCACCCGGATGCAGAGCAAGCGCGAGACTTTTTTCGCGACACTGGTGGGCCATGCGGTGCCGACATTCTGTTCCTCGGGCGGGCGCGCGATCCTCGCCGCACTGTCAGAGGCCGAAGCACGCGACATCGTCGATCGATCCGATCTCGCCCCACTGACACCGAAAACCGAAACCGCCCCCGACGTCATCATGGCGCAGGTCGCCGAGGCGAGGCGGCGAGGCTATGCGCTTGTCTGCGAAGAGATACTGGTAGGCGAGATTGCGATTGGTGCAGCGATCCGCAATTCGGCAGGACGGCCCGTCGCTGCGGTGCATGTTGCCGGGTCGCTGAGCGAATGGACCCCCGAGGCGTTCACCGCCCGCGTCGCCCCGCTCGCAGCCGAAGCTGCCAGCGCCATCAGCCGCTAGCCAAAGCGCAACGAGTTCAACACAATCCGATCCGGAGCCGGATTGGGCCAATCCATCTCATGCTCAGCCGCAAGACCACCAGTCATCGTAGCGTTTTCCAAACGCGATTCCCTTGGAGGCTTGAACGGGCCCTACATTTTGTGCGTCCGGTAGGCGCGTCCGGCACGTAGACCTCAACCATCGCAGCGGCGGACGCGGCCCACCTGAAAGGAATTATAGCCCTCACGACAGAAATAATCCCTGCCTGTTAATAGGCGACCACTGAACGATTTGCCTGTCGATTTAGCGCGTTTTTTCCCACCATCGGAGGGTTCATACAGCGAGCGCTGCGTCCAAACGGTCGGTGCAGGTCAGCAGAGAAGGGTGTTGCGAAGGACTGTCTGAAACTCTTCGGCCAATCGGGATTCCGGCCGTCCTCGCCGGAGAATTATGCATGCCGGCACACCGATTGGTGGATCGAAGGGACGACTCTCAAGTTCACTGTCGGGTGGAAATCCCGCAGTGTAGCGATCGACTATGGTAACGGCCTGGCAGGCCTTTGCGAGCACCGCCGCAGTGTGGCAGTATCGTACTTCCACCTGAGGACGGTAAGGAGTGTGTGTCTCGTCAAAGGCATTCTGCACGGCGAGCCCGAGGCTCGATGCCCGTTCGAGTCCAATGAAACGGTGCGCCGTGATGTCGGAGGGCGTTATGATCGGCAGCGCGGCCAATGGGTGATCCGATCGCATCAAAGCAACCATGCGATCATTTCGCATAGTCTGAACCGTGATCTCGGGATGGTTCGCTAATCCGAGGCACAATCCGATATCAACCCCACCGATCGCAACGGCGTCGATCACGTTTTCCATTCGCCGAACGTCGTATTGCACGGTCACATCTGGTCTCGGCTCCATGAAGACAGACAGGACCTTCGGCACGACCGAGTGACCAAGTGGCGGCGTGGCCATGATGCGCAGCTTGCCCGTGGCTCCAACACGCAGGTCGCGTACCCGTGCCTCCACAGATCGGAGCTGTTCGAACATTGGCTCGACTTCCGTGAACAGAATACGTGCATCGTCCGTCGGGATCAGGCGTTTCTTGGTACGTTCAAACAGCGCAAAACCCAGTTGCCCTTCGAGTTGTTTGATTGCTGTCGACACTGAAGGCTGTGAGATGCCCAGTTCCTCGGCCGCCGCCGTCGTGGTCCGACACAACATCAGGGTGCCAAACACCTCCAACAGCCGTAGGGACAGATCGTTGCGCCGCGCGATTTTCATCTTGCGGTTTTAGCGCCTTCAGGATGGCCGCGCCAGTACCGTCCCCATCGCCATCGCCACAGCGGCCTGCGTCGGGTCTATCACTGGCACATTCATCGTGGTTTCCAGCGCAGCGCGATGCGCGGCCATACCCGCGCAGCCCAGGACCAACGCTTCGGCGCCATCGTCCAGCAGCGCGCCGCCGACCTCGACCAGCCTGTCAAAGGTGCCAGAACCGCGCGCCGTGTCGTCCACGCTCATGTTCAAAGCCCGTTCGCCCGCGACGCGGTCCAGCACGCCCATGCGCCGCATGAAAAGCCGGTGGCGGCGTTCCGAGGCAGCCGAGATGCCGATGATCCCGATCCGGTCACCGCGCGCCAGCGCCGTCAACACACCGCTTTCCTGAATGCCGAAGACCGGCTGCGACACAGTGGATCTGCATGTATCCAGCCCGGGGTCGGAATAGCAGGCGATGACGAAGGCCGATGCGTCCGAGCGCGCCTGCATAAGCTTTACCAGGGGCAGCACGACTGCGTCGCTGTCGCGCTGGCTTTCAATGCCGAACGGGCCTTCGGCCAGCGTCAGGCAATCTATATTTGGCCCTCCCTGCAGGCGAAAGCGCGCCAGTGCCGCGTCAAGCCCATGGGTCACCGCCTCGTTCGAATTCGGGTTGATGACCACGATCGGCCCGGTCATGACGGCACCTGCGCGCCGAAATTGGTGGCTGGGTCGGTCTCGGGCAGACGAGTGCCGGATTGTCCGGACAGATCGCTGCACCCACGCGCCACGAATCTGCCATCGCCCGGTTTTGCCAGTAATTCGCCGTCATCGACCACTCGACGCCCCCGCGACAGAACGGTGACGGGCCAGCCGGTCACCTCCATCCCCTCGAACGGGTTGTAGTCCATCGCGTCGTGCATGGCTCCGGCGATGCGCATCTCGGACGGGTCCCAGATCGCGATATCGGCATCGGCGCCCACCGCCAGTGTACCCTTGCGCGGCAGCATGCCGTATAGCCGCGCCGCGTTGGTCGAGGACAGTCCGACGAACTGGTTGAGGCTAATACGCCCCTTGACCACACCTTCGGAGAACAGCAGCGGCAAGCGCATTTCGATCCCCGGCATGCCATTGGCGATGGCGCGGAAATCCACGTCGCGCCCAGCGGCGAACTTCCCCGTCTCGTCGAACCGGTAGGGGGCGTGATCCGACGAGACCACGGTGAAGGTGCCCGCGGCCACATGCTGCCACAGCGCGTTCTGCGTGGCGGTGTCGCGCAGGGGCGGCGAGCAGATGTATTTCGCGCCCTCCATGCCCGGGCGGTCCAGATCCTCTCGAGTCAGAAACAGGTATTGCGGGCAGGTCTCGCCGAAGACATGCGCGCCCTCAAGCCGCGCCTGCGCCACCAGCGCCGCGCCCTTGGGGGTCGAGACATGCACGATCATCAGCGGCGCGTCCACCAGTCGGGCGAGGCTGATCGCGCGGTTGATCGCCTCTTCCTCGGCAAGAGCGGGGCGCGCGGGGGCGTGGTAGCGCGGCGCGGTATAGCCGCCTTCCGCCAAGTTGGCGGCCATGCGGGTCAGCATGTCGTGATTTTCGGCATGCACCATGGTCAGCCCACCATGCCGCCGCGCCACCGACAGTATGTCGAGGAACTGGCCGTCATCGACACGCGTGGCGTAGGTCATGAAGACTTTGAAAGAGGTCACGCCGCGCTCGAATGCCATCGGCAGCTCATCCAGCACGGCGCGCGTGGGATCCGTCAGGATCAGGTGATAGGAGTAGTCGATCACCGATTTTGGCGCTGCGCGGCCGTCATACGTGGCCAGCGTCTCGGCGATGCTTTCTCCCTTTTTCTGCGCGGCAAAGGGGACAAAGCAGGAATTGCCCCCGAACGCCGCCGAGATCGAACCGCTTTCATAATCGTCGGCGGTCATGATGCCCATGCCGCTTTCCTGCGCGATATGGCAATGCGCCTCGATGCCCCCCGGGAGCACCAGCTTGCCGGTCGCGTCGATGATGTCCTCGCCTTGAAGCCCGTCGCCCAGGGTGGCGATGCGGCCGTCGCGGATGCCGATATCGGCAGCGAAGGTTTCGGATGCGGTGGCGAGCGTGCCGCCGCGGATGACCAGGTCGTGTTTCATCGCGCTTCTCCTCTCAGACCGATTTGATCAGCCCGCCGTCGCAGCGCACCAGGCTGCCGGTGACGTAGCTGGCACGCGCGCTGCACAAGAACGCTGCAATGTCGGCGAATTCCTCCACCGCGCCGTATCGCCCGGCGGGGATGGTCGCGCGCGAGGCGGCACGGGTTTCATCCAGCGTCTTGCCGGTGCGCTTTGCGGCAGCGGCGTCCAGTTCGTCGACGCGTTCGGTATGGATGCGGCCGGGCAGCAGCATGTTGACGGTGATGCCGTCGCCCGCAAGGTCGTTGGACAGCGATTTCGCCCACCCCACCAGCGCCGAGCGCGCGAGGTTCGACAACCCGAGATTGGGAATCGGCTGGATCACGCCGGAGGAGCCCACCGCCACGATCCGGCCCCAGCCCTGCGCCTGCATGTACGGGATCAGGCGCGCCGCGATCTGTGCGACGCGCGTCACCATGGTGTCGAACTGCGCAGTCAGGGCGGACAGGTCGGCATCCGCCATGCGTCCGGGTGGCGGCCCGCCGGTATTTGCGATCAGAATATCGGCACCACCAAGGATGCTTTCGACCGCATCCGCTAGCACGTCGACCGCGGCCGGATCGGTCAGATCCGCCGCCACGAAGTCAGCCCGGCCCGGCCCTGCTTCGGTGATTTCGCGCGCAAGAACAGCCAGCCGGTCCTCGGACCGCCCGGTCAGCAGCACATGCACCCCCTCGGATGCCAGCGCACGGGCGATGCCGGCACCCAGCCCGCGGCTCGATGACATCACCAGCGCCGTCTTTCCGTCTATCCCCAGATCCATCAGACCAGTGCCTCCAGTTTGTGTTCCAGTCGTTCTATCAGGCGCGTCAGCTCCTCGTGGTCGCGCGACGTCAATGATGGCCCCGGCGCGCGTACCGCCGGCGCGGCGAGCACGCCTCGCCGGTGCAGTATCTCCTTGCGGATCGCCAGCCCAAGACCCAGCTGCTGCTCGTAGCGCACCATGGGAAGGTAGGCGTCGAACAGGTCCTCTGCGCCGTCCACGTCACCCGCATTGTGGCGGTTGACGACCTGCACCATCATCTCGGGATACGCGAAGCCCGTCATCGCTCCGTCTGCGCCGCGCTGCAATTCCTGCGGCAGGAACAACGCGGCGTTGCCCACGAGGATCGACAGGCGCGGCTGCGTCTCGGTCCCGGTCTCAGCACGCACGCGCGACAGCTTGGTCAACCCCGGCCAGTCCTCGTGTTTCAGCATCACGATCTGCGGATTGTCGCGCGCGATGGCGAGAATCGTCTCGGTGCTAAAATGCACGCCGGTGGTCTGCGGATAGTCCTGCAGGCAGATCGGCACATCTGGGCCGAGTGCATCGCAGACTTGCTTAAAATAACCCTTTAGCCTGGCTTCGGTCACGAGGCCCGGCATGGGGGCCACCATCACGCCAGCGGCGCCCGCCTCCATCACCTTGTGCGACAGCCGCGCCATGTTGCCGAGCCCTGCGCCCGACACGCCTACAACCACGGGGACCCGGCCTGCCACGCGGTCGAGTACATGGCGGGCAAAGTCCAGCGTCTCTTCGCCCGACAGTTTCGGCGCCTCGCCCATGATGCCGAGGATTGTCATCCCCGTCACGCCACAGTCTATGTAGAAATCGATCATGCGATCGGTGCTGTCAAAATCCATTGCGCCATCCGTCGCGAAGGGCGTCGCGGCGATGATGAACACGCCCGCCGAATTTTTGTGGATCGTCTGGGTCATCTCCGTCTGTCCTCCCTGTCCTCGGGTCGTTCCAAGGGTCCTTTCTTGCCGTTTTCCGAGCCCCGTGGCAGCGGGATCGACCGCGGCGCGATCTCCTCCAGACGGGCGTAGCGATCCGCGAACAGCCGCGCCACCGGGAAACCGCCCTCCCAATGCACATGCATGCGCTCGGTGTCGACAAGTCCTTCGCGGGTGTAAATCCCCACGGCCCGGCCCAGCATGATCGCGCGTTCCGCCGACAGCGAAAGCGCCATCATGCGTTCGCATTCGATGGCGACCGGCGCGTCGGCCAACCGGGGCGGCCTCACCCGGCCAGACGGCAAGAGTTTCAGGGCCAGCGCCTCGGCCTCGCTTTCGCCGGGGCCGTAGCTGGCGGCGCTGTCCACCATGTCGTCGAGAAGCGCGGGTGTAGCTATGTTGACGACGAATTCGCCGGTGGCGTCGATGTTGCGCTCGGTATCCTTGGCCGACCCGTCAGGGCGGTGCTGCAAACCGAGGATGATCACAGCCGGGTCCTGTCCGAACACGTTGAAGAACGAATAGGGCGCGGCGTTCACAACACCGTCAGTGGACATCGTCGTCACCCAAGCCACCGGGCGCGGGATGACTAGCGCGGTCAGCAACTTGTATCGGTCAGCCGCCGGGATCGTATCGAGATCGAGGAAACTTGCGCTCATTCCGGTGTCACCACGCCGGTCTGCGTGCCGATGCGCTGATAATGCTCGATCCGGCGGTGCCTGGCGAAATCGAAGATCGTCGTCTTGCCGAACGTGCAGGCATCCATGTCGCAGGGATGCACGATCAGTTCATCGTCCTCGCCGGCCGCGCGGGCGACTACGAACCCGTCGGGATCGACGATGATCGATCCCGCCATCAGTGGATGTCCGTCCTCGTTGCCGGCCTTGGCGACGCCGACCACCCAGCTGGCGTTCTGGTAGGCACCGGCGGTCATCGTCAATTCGGAATGATAAAGGCGCTTTTCCAGCCCTTCATTGGCCATCTGGCTGTTTACTGAGGGTGTGTTGTATCCCAGCATGATCAGTTCGACCCCCTGTAGCCCCATCTCGCGATAAACCTCGGGCCAGCGGCGGTCGTTGCAGATGCACATGCCCATCAGCGCGCCCATGTTGCGCCAGACCGGAAATCCCAGATCGCCGGGTTCGAAATACCGCTTTTCCAGATGCTGGAAGGCACGGTCGGGATCGTATTCGGCATGACCCGGCAAATGCACCTTGCGGTACTTGCCGACGATTGCGCCCGCGCGGTCGGTCAGGATCGAGGTGTTGAAACGCTGCCCCTCCGGCGTGCGTTCGGCGTAGCCGAAACTGATTGCGATACCCGCCCGCCGCGCGGCCTCGAACAGCGGCTGCGTGGCGAGATTGGGCATGGAGTCTTCGAACCAGAGGTCGATCTCAGCCTGATCTTCCATGTACCATCGCGGGAAAAAGGTTGTCAGGCAAAGCTCTGGAAAGACCACGAGATCGCAGCCCGCGTACGCGGCCTGCTTCAGTAGGGCGATCATCCGTGCAACCACCGCGTCGCGGGGTTCGTCCCGCTGGATCGGGCCCATCTGGGCCCCGCCTATGACGATTTCGCGCATTGTGTCGTTTCCTTCTGCTTCATGCCGCCAACCCGCGGCCGAAACGGCTGACAAGCCGCACCAGAGGCCACAGGATGACGAGGTAGATCCCCGCCGCGAGGACAAGCGGCGAGGCGTTATAGGTAACTGACCGCGCCATGTTCGCCGCGTGCAGCATCTCGCCCAGCGACACGACCGAGGCAAGCGAGGTCAGCTTGACGACCTCTACGGTGTTCGACACCAGATCTGGCAGCACGTTGCGCACCGCCTGCGGCAGCACGACATGGATCAGCGTCTGCGCGCGGCCCAGCCCGGTCGATCGCGCGGCCTCGGTCTGCCCTTGGCCAACCGAGAGGATTCCCGCGCGAAAAATCTCACCGTAATAAGCCGAGTTGTTGAGAAAAAAGGCGATCACCACGGCGGCAAAGGGCGACAGTTGCAACCCGGCGAAAGGCAGCCCGGAATAGATGAAGATCAGCAGCACAAGTGGTGGGATCGCGCGAAAGAAATCGACGAAACCGATCACCGGCCAACGCACTCCGCGCGCTGGCGCGACTGATCCAAGCGCGGCCAGCAGCCCGCCGGCCAGTCCCATGGGCACGATCACCAGGCACAGCAGGGCCGTGACTCCCAGCCCCGCCAACACTGTCGGCCAGGCCGCGATCATGATCTCGAAATTAAAGAACTGTTCGACCAGCCGCTCCATCGTCTACACCTTTCGCCAGGCGAACCGGCTTTCCAGCCATCGCGCGAGGATCACGAGGGGCAGGAACAAGGCAACATAGGCCAGAGCCGCCAACACCAAGGGCGATGCGTTGCCCGAAAAACTCTGCGCCGTGGTCGCCTGATTGAGAATGTCGGGCACTCCGATCACCGTGCCCAACGCCGTCATCTTGGTGATCGCGATGGCTCGGTTGGTCAGGGGCGGGATGGCCAGTCGCGCTGCTTGCGGCACCACGACCCAGACAAGCGCCTGGGAAAAGCCCAGTCCGGAAGACCGTGCCGCCTCCCACTGGCCGCGATCGATCGAAGTGATACCGGCCCAGAAGATTTCCTCTGCGAAAGCGGCGAGAACCAGGCCGAGCACCAGGAACAGCACCAGAAAGCTCGACAGCATGATCCCGGCATTGGGCAGGCCGAAGAAGACGATCATGATCACGACAAGCGGCGGCAGCGCGCGAAAGACGTCGGCGTATATGACGATCAGCGCCGATAGCGGTCGTATGCCATAGCTGCGCGCCATGGCCAGCGCCCCGCCAAATGCGACGCCAAAGATGACGATCAGCACCGACAACACGACCGTCACCCACATGCCCTGCAGGATCGCAGGCGTGTATTGCACCAGCACCGGGACGTTGAAGAAAGTGTCGAGGAAACGATCCCACTGGTTCATGTCACTCTCGCGCCACCCTTGCCAGGAAAGCCTTAGTACGGTCCTGCGTCGGTGCGCCGAAGACCTGTTCAGGTGGACCCTGCTCCACGATCTGGCCCTCGTCCATGAAGATGACACGGTCGGCGGCCTCGCGGGCAAAGCGCATCTCGTGGCTCACGACCAGCATGGTCATCCCCTGCACCTTCAAATGCTGCATCACGTCCAGTACGTCGCCGACCAGTTCCGGGTCCAGCGCCGAGGTCGGTTCGTCGAACAGCATGACGCTTGGATCCAGCGCCAGCGCTCGCGCGATGGCCACGCGCTGCTGCTGGCCCCCTGACAGCTCGGATGGGTAATTGCCGGCCTTGTCGGCAAGACCCACGCTGTCCAGGGCATCCATCGCGCGATCGTCGGCAAGGGATCGCGACAGGCCGCGCACCTTGCGAAGCGCCAGCGTCACGTTCCGTCGCGCCGTCAGATGCGGGTAAAGGTTGAACGATTGGAAAACCATACCCATACGCTCCCGAACTTGGTTGAGGTTCACACCGCGCCCCGTGACCGGGTCGCCCTCAAGCAGGATCTCGCCGGAATCCGGTTCCTCCAGCCGGTTGCAGCAGCGCAGCATGGTGGATTTGCCCGATCCTGACGGGCCGATCACGAACACAAGCTCGCCGGGCGCTACATGCATATCGATGCCCTTCAGCGCCTCGAAGGCGCCAAAGGTTTTACGCAACGCGCGCAGGTCGAGAGCGGGAACACGAGCAGTGTCGGTCATGCGGTTCGGACTCCGTTTGGAGGACGACGACCGGCCGTGGCCGCTCGCCGCCACGGGTTTCAGCAGGATGGTTCGTGCCCGTTATCCTGATAGCCCTCATAGCCCGGCTCGCCGAAACCCGCTACCGGCGTCACCGCGGCTGAACCATCGGCCGGCGGAAGGCCGAACCATTTCTCATGCAGTTCGGCCATTGTGCCGTCAATCTTCATGCATTCTATGACTGACTCCACCGTGGCGCGGAGATCTTCATCGCCCTTGCGAAAGGGCATGCCCCAGACGCGGCCGGTGGTGTAGGTGAAGCTTGGCTTGATGTTTGGGTTCTTTTGCGCGGCCCAGGCCGACACTGTGTTGCCGGCGACGTTGGCAAAGGCGCGGCCGGACACCACGGCCTGAACCGCATCGGTGTTGGAGCCATAGCTTTCCACGGTCCAGCCCATTTCATCGGCCATATCGCGAGCCCAGCTATCATAAACCGCGCCCTTGTTGACCGCGATCACCTTGTCTTTGAAGCCGTCAAGGCTGTCGATCTCGGGCGCGTCGTTGGCCACTACGAACATGTAGTCGGTATTCAGATATCCTTCGGAGAACAGCACGTTCTGCGCGCGATCCTCTGTGATGGTGGTAGGCGCGACCACGAAATCATAGGTGCCCGCCTGCAGGCCCGGCAGGATACCGGAAAACTGCGTGGCGACGATGTCCATTTCGACGCCCAGCCGCTCGCCGATGATGTTTGCGAGATCCACGTTGAACCCCTCTATGCCGCCGCCCATTTTCGGCATGGCATGCGGCGCAAAGGTGCCGTCGAGCGCGACGGTGTAGCTGTCCTGCGCCTGTGCTGCCCCGGCAAGGCTGAGGCCTGCGGCCAAAAGGCCTGCGATGGTGCGATGCTTCATTGTCTTTCTCCTCTGTTTGGTGGACTTCTCTAATTAATGGAGCCGGAGTAAGGGTGATCGATGGCTTGGCGCCACGCATTTACAGGACCCGGAACGGCCATGGCTCCAAACGGATCGACGCCAATTAAGTGTTCGCGGTGCTGTCTCCGAACCTATCTCGCAAGAATGAGCATCTGACGAGGCCGGTGCAAATCACGTCAAGCGATGACGGTTCGTACCCAACCGTGGCTTTCGATTTGACTGGCCAAGAGCGCAAAGGCCTTTCCCCCGGCAAGCTCACGCATGTCCGTTTCATGTTTCTTTGCGTGATGGTCCTGAACATATGCAAGGTTTCCATTCTTCTTTTGAGTTTGTCTGCTCACGTTAATAACAGTCAGACGACTGCAACAATGTTCGTCAAGGTTGAGGTCAACTGTGAAAATTTAAAGTAAAGAATCTAAGCTATTGAAAAATCTATGTAAAAACGCCTTTGCGTGATCGGCTTAAAGTTCATCATAATTCCAATATGATCATTATGTGTCAGCCTACTTTGTTCGCGGGGGCAGCGGCGGCACACGTGACGGCCGGGTCTTGTCACGCCTCAGGCCGCCCACGCACTCATCGAGATGCCGCTCCTGCCAGCGCCAGACCTTGGGCTTGGACATGTCCCCGCGCCGCATGATCTCGAAGTTGCCGTGACCGTCCGCCGTCGTAAATATGATCTCAGCCCGCCAGACCAGCTTGCGCGGCGTGTTGCGGTTGGTGATCAAAGCTTGAAGCTCAGCCCGGTCGCGGGGCCAGCCTGGTCTTGCAGAAAACGTGTTCCAAGCGCATGGCGCTGCTGCGGACGGGTCCGTTGTATTCGGCAAGAAGCTGTCGCGGCCGAAATTCGCTATTTTCGCGACCAGTCGCGATTGAACCGGATGAGCGTTCGAACCATTGTAGAGGGCAACTATTACAATGACTTAGGCGGTAGAGAACGTTCGACGTCGGTCCCATCCGCTCCGCCAATTCTCAATCCAAGGTTCAGATTTTATTGAATTTTCTCTAACTCGGGAAATTCATCCCACCAATCTTACCACCATCATATGCGCGTTTGAATGCAGCGCCATGCAACCGGCTGCGTCTCCCC
>NZ_JBPBBB010000041.1:0-23797 GCF_050896375.1 Roseovarius tibetensis | reverse complement strand
AGCGATATAAACCCTGCTGGCCAATCAAACGGTTTGGCCAATGGTTTTGCTTTAAAATTTGTCTCTTGACCACAACCGCCCTGTTACGGAAGCACCCCGACCTCCCGTTTCGCACCTCGCTCAAAACCGACCGTGCCATGAACAGCGCAGATCGACGAGGGGCTATGTGATCATCCGGGATAGAACATCTATGCTTGTGTGACGTCGTCATGACGACACTTGGCACATTGTGATGCCTTCAGGGGGCGGCATCCACACCATCACCTTTCGGGTATAGCTCGGCCCGCTCGGAATAGGCACGGTTCCGCCCAGAATTTCCCCTACGAGATGTCATCTTTCAACCATAAGGCTAACCCGGATTGGACACACTGTTTTGGTTGGTTCAGGGACAGATTGAACATCTCAACGTGTCATACAGGAGATCACGACATGAGCGATATCTTTTCGGTATCTGGTGCCGCTGAACTCAGGAAGGCCTTGGTCGATGCCAAGGGCGGGGACAGGATTGAGCTGGCGGGCGGGGATTATGGTCAACTCGATCTGATGACCTTCAAGACCTTTGGGGTGAAGGCGATCTATGACAGCCCGGTCACGATCACCTCCGCCGATCCCGGGGACCGCGCCTCGTTCTCCGGCATGGACCTGCGTGAGGTCAGGAACCTGACCTTCGACAACGTGGTGTTCGACTCGGGTTATACTGGCGGGGATCACTGGGTCGGTCCGTTCTCCGTCAGGAACAGCGAGGGCATAACGATCCGCAACTCGCTCTTCGCGGGCGAGCTGGCCTCGGGGACCGGCGATCCGGCGAAGGACGGGTTCGCAACCGGCAAGGGGCTCAGCGTGGGCGGGAGCTCGGATGTCGCGATCGAGGGCAACGAGTTCACCACCTGGCACCGCGGGATGGTCATCGGCGGCTCGGAGAATGTGCGGGTCATCGGCAACGACGTCCACTCCATGCGCTCGGACGGCATGAACTTCGCCGGGGTCAGGAACGTGCGCATCGAGGACAACCACCTCCACGACTTTGCCAGGTCCAAGTCGTCCGGGGATCACTCCGACATGATCCAGTTCTGGACCAACGGGACCTCCAGGCCGTCGACCGACATCGTCATTCGCGGCAATACGCTCGATGCCGGCGACGGGGACGGCACGCAGAGCATCTTCATGCGCAACGAGCTGGTGGATCGCGGCCTCGCCGGCGAGGAGATGTTCTACCGCAACCTGCTGATCGAGGAAAACGTCATCCTCAACAACCATACCCATGGAATCAGCGTGGGCGAGACCGACGGGCTCGTCATCCGTAGGAACTCCGTTCTGGATGCCGATGCGGAAATCTCCGCCACCGTCGCAACGCCCAGGATAAACTTGAAGGCTCAATCAAAGAATGTCGTGGTCGAACAGAACGCGACCGCCGCCATCAACGGCCACACTGATCAACCGGGCTGGACCGTCTCCGGCAACGCCTTGGTCCAGAACACCGGTCTCAACGCGCCGGGCCATTACGCCACCGAGTTCATCCATTCGAGTCTCGGTGGCGCGGCGGAGGCGTATCTCCCCGACCCTGACGGCACGATCGCGCAGCTCGGGGCCGGCGCGAGCCGGCTGCACCTCGACACGACCCCCGACAGCCTCCGGGCGGCGTTCGACGTCTCGAACGACCCTGGCGGCGCAACGTCCGTCGTTTTCGACGCCGCTCATACATACGGGCCGACGGGCGCGCTCGCCGCGGACGACGCGCTCTTCGTGTGGGATTTCGGCGACGGCACGGGGGCGACAGGGCAGGTGGTGCGCCACGGCTATGCCGAGGCCGGACACTACGACGCGACGCTGACGGTGGTGACGCCGGACGGCGCGACGGCGGCGGCGCAAGGCGGTATCGCGATCATGGGGGCGGACATGCTGACCTTCGATCCGCAGACCGGCGCCTTCCTGGCCGAGGGGTACGGCGAGGCGACCCCGGTCGAGGGCAGCGATAGCGGCTCGGTCGCGCAGGGCGATGGCCACGTGATCGACCTCGGCGGCAGTGGCACCGCGGTCGGCATCCCCCCCGACACCGGGATCGCGCGGCTGTTCGGGGCCGAGAGCTTCGAGATGTCGATGACCCTGCGCGCCGACACGCCCGGCAGCACCGGCGAGGTGGCGCGGGTGCATGGCAATTTCACCCTCTCGGTCGCCAACCGGGGCGAGGTGAGCTTCAGCCTCTGGACCGACGAGGCCAGGGCCGATCTGACCACTACACATGTCACGGTCAACGACGGCGAGGACCACGACATCCGCATCGTCTTTGACGGCGCGTCGGACCGGCTCGAGATCCATGTCGACGATGCGCTCGCCGCGGTGACGGAGCTGGAGGGGGCGGTCCGCGGGGATTACCCGCGCGGCCTCACCTTCGGCAACCCGTGGGGCAAGGAGAATTTCGACGGCACCCTGACCGCCTTCGATATGGAGGTTGGTAAGCAGGATTATCCGGATTATGCGGGTGATACGTCGGCGATTCCGGAAGATGCGATCCCGGTCGACAACTTGCCGAGTATCGCCCCGGATGCAACCGATCCCGCGCAGAACGACTCTGGCGGCGCAACGTCCGTCGTTTTCGATGCCGCTGAACTCAGGAAGGCCTTGGTCGATGCCAAGGGCGGGGACAGGATTGAGCTGGCGGGCGGGGATTATGGTCAACTCGATCTGATGACCTTCAAGACCTTTGGGGTGAAGGCGATCTATGACAGCCCGGTCACGATCACCTCCGCCGATCCCGGGGACCGCGCCTCGTTCTCCGGCATGGACCTGCGTGAGGTCAGGAACCTGACCTTCGACAACGTGGTGTTCGACTCGGGTTATACTGGCGGGGATCACTGGGTCGGTCCGTTCTCCGTCAGGAACAGCGAGGGCATAACGATCCGCAACTCGCTCTTCGCGGGCGAGCTGGCCTCGGGGACCGGCGATCCGGCGAAGGACGGGTTCGCAACCGGCAAGGGGCTCAGCGTGGGCGGGAGCTCGGATGTCGCGATCGAGGGCAACGAGTTCACCACCTGGCACCGCGGGATGGTCATCGGCGGCTCGGAGAATGTGCGGGTCATCGGCAACGACGTCCACTCCATGCGCTCGGACGGCATGAACTTCGCCGGGGTCAGGAACGTGCGCATCGAGGACAACCACCTCCACGACTTTGCCAGGTCCAAGTCGTCCGGGGATCACTCCGACATGATCCAGTTCTGGACCAACGGGACCTCCAGGCCGTCGACCGACATCGTCATTCGCGGCAATACGCTCGATGCCGGCGACGGGGACGGCACGCAGAGCATCTTCATGCGCAACGAGCTGGTGGATCGCGGCCTCGCCGGCGAGGAGATGTTCTACCGCAACCTGCTGATCGAGGAAAACGTCATCCTCAACAACCATACCCATGGAATCAGCGTGGGCGAGACCGACGGGCTCGTCATCCGTAGGAACTCCGTTCTGGATGCCGATGCGGAAATCTCCGCCACCGTCGCAACGCCCAGGATAAACTTGAAGGCTCAATCAAAGAATGTCGTGGTCGAACAGAACGCGACCGCCGCCATCAACGGCCACACTGATCAACCGGGCTGGACCGTCTCCGGCAACGCCTTGGTCCAGAACACCGGTCTCAACGCGCCGGGCCATTACGCCACCGAGTTCATCCATTCGAGTCTCGGTGGCGCGGCGGAGGCGTATCTCCCCGACCCTGACGGCACGATCGCGCAGCTCGGGGCCGGCGCGAGCCGGCTGCACCTCGACACGACCCCCGACAGCCTCCGGGCGGCGTTCGACGTCTCGAACGACCCTGGCGGCGCAACGTCCGTCGTTTTCGACGCCGCTCATACATACGGGCCGACGGGCGCGCTCGCCGCGGACGACGCGCTCTTCGTGTGGGATTTCGGCGACGGCACGGGGGCGACAGGGCAGGTGGTGCGCCACGGCTATGCCGAGGCCGGACACTACGACGCGACGCTGACGGTGGTGACGCCGGACGGCGCGACGGCGGCGGCGCAAGGCGGTATCGCGATCATGGGGGCGGACATGCTGACCTTCGATCCGCAGACCGGCGCCTTCCTGGCCGAGGGGTACGGCGAGGCGACCCCGGTCGAGGGCAGCGATAGCGGCTCGGTCGCGCAGGGCGATGGCCACGCGATCGACCTCGGCGGCAGTGGCACCGCGGTCGGCATCCCCCCCGACACCGGGATCGCGCGGCTGTTCGGGGCCGAGAGCTTCGAGATGTCGATGACCCTGCGCGCCGACACGCCCGGCAGCACCGGCGAGGTGGCGCGGGTGCATGGCAATTTCACCCTCTCGGTCGCCAACCGGGGCGAGGTGAGCTTCAGCCTCTGGACCGACGAGGCCAGGGCCGATCTGACCACTACACATGTCACGGTCAACGACGGCGAGGACCACGACATCCGCATCGTCTTTGACGGCGCGTCGGACCGGCTCGAGATCCATGTCGACGATGCGCTCGCCGCGGTGACGGAGCTGGAGGGGGCGGTCCGCGGGGATTACCCGCGCGGCCTCACCTTCGGCAACCCGTGGGGCAAGGAGAATTTCGACGGCACCCTGACCGCCTTCGATATGGAGGTTGGTAAGCAGGATTATCCGGATTATGCGGGTGATACGTCGGCGATTCCGGAAGATGCGATCCCGGTCGACAACTTGCCGAGTATCGCCCCGGACGCAACCGATCCCGCGCAGAACGACACACCGCAGACCGCCGCGCCGGATGAAAATGATGCGCAGGGTGACAGCGATCCGGCTGAGGAGCCCCCGACGACACAGGACCGCACGGAAGCACCGGGTGACGAGGCCCCCGATCAGTCGGACGAGGTCGTGACGCAAGGCCCCAACGTCGTCATCGACACCGAGGCGGACCGTCTTGAGGTGATCCTTGATGACACTGTGGCGCATGACGGGACTGATGCCGATCCCGTGCTGATCGCCATCAGTCCTGCCGGGTTTGAACGGGACGGGGCGATCGGAACCGCCTGGACTCATCAGTACGATAGTTTCAGTGACCCCGACGACACGGAAATTTTTGTGGATGATGCATTGATGCTCTGAGCAGAGGTCATGCCGCGTATCGCAACACGCCTCCTGCCAGTAACTGGCCCGGAAACCGGTTGCTCGCAAGGCGCCGCACCATGCGACAAGAGGCATCGCTTGGCTTCCGGGATGCCCCGAATATCATAGGAAAGCCATTTATCTTGGAGGTGGAAACCGATACCGTCATATCCTGACGGAAGTTTTTCCATCGGTTGATAGATGCGAAAAGGCGATGACGTGGTAGCGGAAACGACGGGACATGCCGGCACTTCGATCGGATCGGGCATATCCGGCGTACCTGCTCAGGATCGGGGGCGTCTCTCGATCTGGATATGGCTGTTCGTCATCGGGTTGATCATCCCGCTGTTCATCTTTCTTGGCCCGGTCCGCCTGACGGTCTACCGGGTGGCATTGCTCGCCGCCTTCTTTCCGACGGTGCTCTTGTGGTTGAGCGGCCGGGCGGGCGGCATCCGGTTTCCCGATATCTGCGTGGTGCTCATATGCTTGTGGTCGTCGATTTCCATGGTGGTCATGGATGGTGGGCTCGGGGCGATCGTGCAACCGCTCGGCATATTGTGGGTCGAGACTCTGGGGGCCTATCTGCTGGGCCGGTGCTACATCCGCACGCCGGAGGCATTCCATGCCATCACGCGGCTTCTGTTCTGGCTTGCCATCGTGTTGTTGCCCTTCGCCGTCTTTGAGCTCTTCACGGGGAGGAACCTGTTTCTGAGGTTGTTCGGCATCGTCGGCCCGGTCTACTGGGAAAACGTTCAGGACGGTCGGCTCGGTCTCGAACGCGTGCAGGGGCCCTTCGCGCACCCCATCCATTTCGGGGTGTTCTTCGGGACCCTGACCGGCATGTTCTATTTCGTGCTCGGATACGGGAAATCATGGCTCAGACGGGTGCGGAATGCCCTGCTCGCCGTCTTGCTGTGCTTTTCCTCGCTCTCCGCGGGACCTCTTGTGGCCGCGATGTCGCAAATCATCTTCCTGTTATGGGACAGCATCATGAAATCCGTTGCCTCGCGCTGGTACATCTTCCTGGGCTTGGCGCTCGTGGGCTACTTCGTGGTGGACGCGATTTCCGACCGCACGCCGTTCCACGTCGTGATCTCCTATCTCGCCTTCAACTCGGCCACGGCCTACAACCGAATCCACATATGGAATTTCGGGGTGGCCAGCATCTTCGACTACCCGCTCTGGGGGATCGGGCTGACCGGGGACTGGGCACGTCCTAATTGGATGGTAAGCAGCATGGACATGTTCTGGATTGTGCCGGCGGTGCGGCACGGCATCTTGGTCTGGATCGGCTTCTTGGCCCTGTTCTTTTCGGTGTTCCTGAACGTGGTCTACCGTTCGGGCTTCGGCGAACGCATTCAGTGGTACCGGATGGGCTATCTCTGCACCCTGACCGGCCTGTTCGTCGTCGGCTGGACAGTGCATTTCTGGCACGCGCTTTTCGCCTTCTTCATGTTCCTGCTGGCAAGCGGCATGTGGATGCTGGACTGGGAGGAAAGCGACGAGACCGGGGATGACGGGCCCGTCGACGACACCCGGAGGAAGACCGTGCCGTATACACGCTTTCCGGCCCAGCCCGCCGGACAGGATCGCGGGGCATGACCGAGGAGACGAAGATGGACTGGTGCTGTATCGCAGTAGTAAATGATATGGCGGTTCTAGAGGCGAATCTTGCAGTTTCGCCCGCATTGGTGGCGGACTCCGAGCGGCTGATCCTGCTGCGCAATCAGTCCTCGGCCTCCATCGCCTACAATGCCGGGCTCGATGCCACGACGGCAAGGATCTGTGTCTTCGCGCATCAGGACATCTACCTTCCTAAGGGGTGGGAAGGTCGCCTTGCGGAACAGGTCGCACAACTTGATCGTTTTCACCCGGACTGGGCGGTCGCCGGTCTTTTCGGGGTGGATTGCGATAATGTACATGTCGGGCGGGTTTGGGATGGCGGTCTGGACAAAGAACTGGGTCGTTCATTTGAAAGGCCGGTTGATATTCAATCCATTGACGAGTTGATAATCATATTGAACCGGGATAAAAAAATTCGATTTGATTGTAGTTTGCCGAGCTTTCATTTGTATGGAACTGATATTGTTCAGACCGCGCTTTCAGCGGGATACGGGGCGTTTGTTATCCACGCTCCTGTAATACACAACAGTGTGCTGGTTGCAGGACTGCATGGCGGTTTTATGCGCGCCTATGACTATATGCGCAACAAATGGTGGAGCTATCTTCCCATAACCACACCTGTTACAAGGATCACACGATCCGGTATTGCGGCAAGGTTGAAAGACCTGCGCAGGTACCAGCTCAATTTTCGCAACAGGAAAAGGATTGATACGGCGCGAATGGCTGAGCGTCCGGATCCACAAAGAATCGCCCGCAAATTGGGGTATGAGTGACGAATGACTCCTGCTATGATCGAGTGAAGGTGCTACGTCGGCGGAAGCTGATCTTGTAGCCGTGACACCCGAACAAAAGAGGCGGTAGTGCCTTGAGCCAGCCCTTGAGCACCGACGGGTGCTGGCGGGCCGCGGCGATCGCGGTCCGCCGGTGCGCACCGGCGGCCTCCGCGGCTTCCGCCGCGGCGAGGCTGAACAGCGCGCCGCTGATGCGCCGGCGCACCAAGTCCCGCTGAGCCGGCGACAGATCCCGGTCCAGGAGCGCGGCGGCGACCCGGACCCTGCCGGTCGCCGATTCGACCGGGTGCTTGCTGTCGATTCTGCTGAGGGCGCCGTCATCCCCCGCCAGCCGACGCACCTCTCCCAGAATGTCCCCGGTGAACAGCCACGGCCCCCTTAGCGCCAGTATGGAAAACAGCGCGGTATCCTCATGAATGCGCATCGTCTCGCGAAAGCCGCCCTCCTCGAGGACCCGCTCCCGGTGCAGGGCCGTGGCCGTCGGGAAGACGCCGCTCATCGTCTGGGCGACCGGGCTGCCGACCCGTTCTGCGCGGCCCCGGGGATACCGCCACCCGCGCAGCTCGAAAAGCTCTCGGTTCCCGCTGCCTCCGGTGAAGCTTATGTTGCCGGTATGCCCGACGATGTCCTCGCCTGCATCGGCCAGATCCCGGTGCAGCGCGGCGATCCGTCCCGGCCGCCACAGGTCGTCTGAATCGAGGAAGGCCACCCAGTCCGAGCGTGCGCGCCGGATGCCGGCATTGCGCGCGGCGGCGACCCCGGCATTGGCCTGGCGCACCACGGTGATGCGGTCGTCATACCTGTCGAGGACCTTGGCCGTGCCGTCGGTCGAGCCGTCATCGACGACGATCACCTCGTCGGCGGGCGGATCCTGCGACAGGACGCTGTCGATCGCCTCGGCGACACAATGCGCGCGGTTGTAGGTCGGGATGATGACCGAGACAAAGGTCATGGCACCCTTCTCGTGGTGGCGGGCCGGGGACATAGGGACATATGGGCGCTCTCCTAGCTCCTGAACGCGGCTGGGAAGGCCGCCAGAAGGTCCTGCGTGCTCCCGGCAAAGCGGCTCACCCCGGCCTCCTGCATGACTGCCTCCAAGTCGGCCATCAGCGTCGCCGCGGTGTCGCCGCGATACGGGGTCTCCCCCGGCGTCGACGTGACCGAGTAGTAATCCTTAAACTTCCAGTCCCCGCCCTCGAGGCGGTTGGAGAGGGAAATCCACTTGTTCGCGATCCCGTAGGCATCGGCGAGGATCAGCCCGTGCAGCGAGGAGGAAAGGATCACGCGGCACCGTCTCATCTGCCGGATGAACGCCTCGGGGTCTAGCGCCACGTCGATGACCAGGTGATCTCTGGGCATGGCCTCGGCGATCCGGCGGGCGATGTCCTTTTCCGAATGGTGCGGGACGATCCCGACCCGCATGTCGGTCTCGACCTCCGGGTCGTGGAAAATCGGCATCAGGAGCCCTGGATCCCCCAGCGGGACGTCGAGGGAGACGCCGCAGATCTCCTGCATCAACGCCAGCGTCCTTTTTCCTCGTAGCGCATGGATCTGCCCAGCCGTGATGGGGCGTCTCGGGCCAGTCCCGTTGATCGACCCCGAGCCCCATATGACCGAGCGGGGGCCGGCCCCTTCGAGGATGCTTCCGATCCCCATCAGGTGCCGGAACCGATGGGTCAGGGCCTTGTGGACCCTCCGGCCAGTGTGCTGGGTCACCATGTAGGGGTTCAGCAGATCCCCGACATTGGGCTCGTTCGAGTAGTATCTCATCAGGATCCCGCCCGGATCGAGGATCCTGCAGGAGAGATCGTGCGAAAGGCGCTGAAATCTGTTCATGTGACGGAATACCCTTGCAGCCTGCGGCGTGCCCGACGAAGAAATCCGGGACGCGCCGGGCGTCGATCCGCAGTATACCGTTCGATCCATGCCTCTGTTCGTGTTTCTTGTCCTTGGCGCTGGATCGGAGCTTCGGTCACAAGAGATTCTTCGGGCAGTAAGATATCGGCAAACTCGGCGATTGACCTGATGGTTCCGCCAAGATCGCGCGCCATGGCCTCGTAGAACACGTCGCAGGTCTCGATCCCGGCCCTTTTGAAATAACTTGCCCATCGGGCATTCTGAAGGGCTATGTCGTCAAGACAGGCCGAGATCAGGTCCGCATCGTAGCAGACCCGGTCAGATGTGGCCTGCTGACCGGTTATCCAGACACCTGTCTGTCGTGCCACGGCATAGGAGATGGCCTGTCTCAGGACATCCGCCCGCCGAATGAACACCACCTTCGCATGCGGAAACCTCGCAAGCAGGTCCGCTGGTGTTCCGAATTGGGCTGTATGGCTGAAATGCGCCTTTACCGAAAATACCCCGTTTGGGGTCGTGCGGCGGTACATCAGTTGTTGCAGCGCTTCGTCCGTCGTCGTGGTTCCAAGCCGCCGGTGCCATTCCACGAGATTGCCGGGATTGCAATATTCGTAAGGAACGCCGACATGGCCGGTCTCGCCGAGGGCATGACCGAGCATGTGGCTGCCGCATCGCGGTGTTGATGCGATCAGCACCGTTTTGTCGGGGCCCCCGACACACGGTTGATCCTTGCTTTCGGAGAATTGCTCGTGATGGAACATTGGATCCTCTTTCGTGTTGCCGGTGAATAGGCCACCGGCCTGCTCCCCGCAAGTCGGCCCGGCGGATCATCGGAAACCGGATGACCTTCTGCAACACCGCACGGCCGCGGCCCTCTCCCGGGAGACGCGCGTCGGCCCGGCCAGGAGCGCGCTACGCGCGAATGGAAGGGCCAGGAGCCGGGGCGCCATTTCGACGGCCCTTCTCTTGGCGACACGCGCCCATGACGGTTTCTTGCGTTCGATCCGCTCTTTCAAGTCGGCGGGCAGGTGGGGCAGGAGCTCCGTGTAGCAGAACTCATGGTTATACCAACGGCCTTTTGCGCTGACTCTCGAGGGTCTTTGCATGCGCTTTCTGAAATGATTCACTGCCAGCGAGGCAATGGAGGTTTCGATGGCGGTTACAATCACACGAAAGGACCGGACGGCGGGCGAGCTTCGCGCGGTCGCGGCGAAATGCAAGGATGCGAAAGCGGCGCTTCGGATGTTGTCGATTGCGATGGTTCTGGAGGGCTATGACCGCAAAACTGCGGCAGAGGCCTGCGGCATGGATCGCCAAACCCTGCGCGATTGGGGTGAAGGGCGCCCGGACTTCTGTCCAGTGGACAGAAGTCAGCCCTGAACGGGAGGAGCCCCGGCAGCCATAACGCCGAGGGGCTGGAGGGTCTGTCAAACCGGCGATCGGGAGGCCGGCCGCCCCGAATGACGCCCGAGCAGAAAGCCACGCTGGCCGATTGGGTGCGTGCGGGTCCCGATCGTACCAAGGACGGCGTTGTCCGGTGGCGGCGGATCAACCTCAAGCACCGTCTCGAAGCGGAATTCG
Source organism: Roseovarius tibetensis (assembly GCF_050896375.1). Taxonomy (NCBI): domain Bacteria; kingdom Pseudomonadati; phylum Pseudomonadota; class Alphaproteobacteria; order Rhodobacterales; family Roseobacteraceae; genus Roseovarius; species Roseovarius tibetensis. Next base: position 12,875 of record NZ_JBPBBB010000041.1, on the reverse strand, counting down.
GCGTGGTCATGCATGAACGCACGGTCGGCAAACACCTGACCGCTCTGGGGTTTCGCCGTCTTTCGGTGTGCCCGCAGCACCCCAAATCTGACCCGGAGGCGCAGAAGACTTTAAAAACCTTCTCGGCCAGGGTAGACGAGGCGCTCGCGGATCATGCCCGCGGCAAGCCCCTGGAGGTATGGTTTCAAGAGTGAGCCGGGCCAGAAACGGTCCGGGGGACCGTTTCCCGGCGAACGCCCGGGTGGGCCAGCAAGGCACGGTCACCCGGGTCTGGGCCAAACGCGGAACCCGGCCAAGAGCCCCGCGCGACACCCGCTACAAGTCCGCCTACATTTTTGGCGCCATTTGCCCCGCGCGCGCCGAGACCGCCGCGTTGGTCATGCCACATGCCGACACGCAGGCGATGAACGCGCATCTTGCGGAAATCTCGAGAACCGTTGCCCCGGAGCCCATGCCATCCTCGTGCTCGACGGGGCTGGCTGGCATGGATCGACCATCCTGGAGCTGCCGGACAACATCTCGCTTCTGCTCCTGCCGCCCTACGCTCCGGAACTTAATCCGGTTTAAAACATCTGGGCCTATCTGCGCGCCAACACGTGCCGCGGTATCTCCGGATACCACCGACTGATCGTCTCCGCGGCCACGGTCAGGTTCGATGTCAGCACCGGACACACGGTATCGGCAATTTCGATCCTGCGCTCTCCGGCGGCCCATGCCGGCAGCTACGAGGCCAGAAGCAGGGCGTTGCCATCGTGAACGACGTCGCCGTCCAGCCAGCCCCGGACTGTGTCCGGTTTCCGTCTCTCGAACCGGAATCGCACCGATGCCCTACCCGGCGCGCATTCTATATCGTTGATCAGCATGAAACTTGATACTTCGCCGAGTTCATTACAAAATCACGCGGAATTTTATTATCAGGACGCGTTTCGTAAGACAAGCGACGGGGCGGTTGCTTTCCTCTGGAGGTTTGTCCCGCGGCATCCGCGCTGGGAGGCCTGACGCGGTGTCTTCGGTCAAGACGAATGCTCGACGGGCCAGCCTATGGCGGCGTAGAACCTGTGCGCCCGGGACACCAGCCGTCCCTGCGGGCCGATCCGACCCAGCACGCGCCGCCCGCCAATGAGCGTGATCGCCGCCGCGAGCGCCGGGGCCGCGATCGCGGCGGCGCCCGGCGCGAGACGGGCGAGCGCCAGCATGGCGAACACCAGAAGCGCGGTCGCCGCGAAGATCCGGACGGATCCGGTCTGCCAGCGAAACCCATTGAGGCGGCGCGCCAGCAGGGCCACCATGACGATCTGCAGGGCGTGCGCAAAGAGATAGGCCACCCCTGCCGCCTCGATCCCGAGGACCGGCAGGCCGAGCCAGATCGCCAGCAGGAACAGCGCGTTGAACTGCAGCTGAATGTAGAGGAACACCATGGACCGGCCCGCCGCGATGAAGGATGCCCCCATCGTTCGCGTGGTCAGCATCATCACGGCGCCCGCCATCTGCCATTGCAGCACCGTGGCGGCGGCATCGAATTCGGCGGAATAGAGCAGGCGGATCAGCCAAGGCGCCAGCCCGGTCATCACCAGCAGGAGCGGCCCGCCCAGGGTCAGTGCGAGCTGCATCTGGTCGTTCATCAGCCGGGCCGCGCTCTCGCGGTCGCGGATCACCTCAATTAGCCGCGGGAGGTAATCGGTCAGCATCGCCTGGACCAGGAACCCGATATAGGTAAAGGTGATCGTCCAGGCGGCCGCGAACTGTCCGGCGGCGTCGAGGCCGAGGTCGCGGGTGATGAGCGTGCGGATCACGAGCAGCGTGGCGAAATGCACCAGCCCGCCGAGCATGAAGGCCGCGCCGAGCCGGACCATCGGCTTCCAGAGCTGCCAGATCTCGGCGAGCGGCGGCCGGTCGACCGCCGGCAGTGGCAGGCGCCGGACATAGAACGCACCCACAAGGAACGCACCCGTTGTCTCGGCTATCAGGAACCAGATCAGCCCCTCCCGGCCAAGCAGCAGGATCGCCGCGATCCCGGCCACGGCGCCGGCCAGTGTGCCGAGCACCATCACTCGACTCTGGTCGTTGATCCGGCGCATCCCGCGCAGTAGCGTCTGCTGAGACGACGACAGCAGGAACAGCAGGATCACCACGCCGACCAGCCCGATCCCTGTCGCGCTCTGCGCGTCGCCCAGCAGCCAGACCGATATCGGTTCGCGCAGCAGCCAGACCGCCGCCATCGCCACCCCGCCCTGCAGCCCGAGCATGACGAACAGCACGCTTTTCAGCCGCGCGAGGAGATCCTGATCGCCCTGCGACGAGGCGAGCTGGCGCACGGCGCTTTGCGGAAGGCCGAGCCCCGCCATCTGCGCCACCAGCATCTGGAGGCTGGAAAACACCCCCAGGAGCCCGGTCCCGGAGGGGCCGAGCATCACGGCGACCAGTTTGGCCTTCACAATGCGGATGAGGATGGAGAGAAACTTGGCAGAGCCGATCACGGCGACCGATTTCAGTAGCCCGCGGGTATTGTCTGCCGGAGGCAATGTGTTATTCATGAGATCCTCAGGCCTTCCTTCGATCCCGTATGACAGGCCTTGCGAAAGGCGACGAAGCTGTCCGAAATGATGTAATAGATCTTCTAACCCGCCACCTCGCAGGTTCTTATATCGTTCGGACCGGAACACAAGCCATGGACGAACGCCGCATCCTCGGGCACCACTAGAAGCAGCCGGAGGCGGGCTCCGGTGATTTCGGGGATCATGTCCATAGGGCCCTGCCAAGAACGTCTTTCGTGGATAGGACAGTAATCCCGAGCCCGCGGGAAGACAACCAAGTCGTCTCGCGCGGGACGTGTCCTGTCGCGGGCGCTTAGGATGCCCGCAAAGATAATTGAATCGGTTCGCTTGTCTTGATGTGCGGCGGTGTGACTCACCACTATGGGATTCCTTGCCGGGGCTTCTGGCGTTACCGGTTGCTGCATGATCGATCGACAGGGGATTCAGTGGCGGTGGGAAGCGGACGGCTCGAAGCGTGACGAGCGGGGTCGGCGGGTGTTCGCTGCAAGCGAGGCGCGCGCGGCGGGTCGAGGCGGTGTTGCCGCGGTCTCGGCGATCACGGGGCTTGCCCGCTCGACGATCGGGCGCGGACTGAAAGAGCTCGACATGCCGTCGCCACCGCACGGCCGAGTGCGCCGCGAAGGTGGTGGTCCTCGGCTGTTGACGGAGCGCGATCCGACGCTGCTTGCCGACCTTGAGCGCCTAGTTGAGCCGGCAACGTTGGGCGATCCGGAGCGGCCGCTGTTGTGGGTGTCGAAAAGCTTGGACAAGCTGGCGCACGCGCTTGGCGACATGGGCCATGCGATCAGCCCCAACAGCGTGCGCAAGCTGCTTGTCAGGCTCGGCTTTTCGCGCCAGGTCAACCGCAAGGCGGATGAGGGCGCGAAACATCCCGATCGCGACGCTCAGTTCGAGCACATCAACACCAGGGTGATCGCCGCACAGGTGGCGGGCGAGCCCGTCATCTCGGTCGATACCAAGAAGAAAGAACTCGTGGGTGCCTTCAAGAACGGCGGCAGCGACTATCGCCCGCGGGGCGAGCCACAGCGCGTGAAAGTGCATGACTTCGTCGACAAGGCGCTTGGCAAGGTCGTCCCCTACGGCGTCTATGATGTGGCCGCCAATGAGGGTTGGGTCAGCGTCGGGATTACGGCCGACACGGCCGAGTTCGCGGTTCAGTCAATCCGCACTTGGCGCGAGCGTATGGGGCGCGCGCGCTATCCGAAAGCCCGTGCGTTGACGATTACCGCCGACTGCGGTGGCTCCAACGGAGCGCGCGTGCGGCTGTGGAAGACGGAACTACAGAAACTCGCCAACGAGACCGGGCTCATCGTCCACGTTCATCACTACCCGCCGGGCACGTCGAAGTGGAACGGGATCGAGCACCGGCTGTTCTGCCACATCACGCAAAACTGGCGCGGTCGTCCGCTCACAGATCGGCTCGCCGTGGTCGAACTGATCGGCGCGACAACGACCAGGACCGGGCTCAAGGTCGAGTGCGCGATCGACGACAGCACCTATGAGAAGGGCGTGAAGGTCTCCGATGCCGAGATGGCCAGCATCGACATCGCCGGCGACCAATTCCATCCGGAATGGAACTACACAATCAAACCGCGGCAGTCAGCGATAGCGTAGCGGTTATCCTTGCGGGTGTCCTTAAACCCCTTGCATCATGGCTTGCATTGAGAAATGAACATGCCAAAGGCGCGTCGCGCCGCGATGCGGCATGGCCCGCAACATGGTCGCCCCCGCTGTTTTCAGGATGCGTAATGTCACATGATCCACGGCAAGCCCCTGAATTTTCGGTCATCGTCATCAGCTACAACACCCGCGACATGACCCTGGCCTGCCTTACGTCGGTCTATGGGCAGACGCGCGGCGATGTCGAGGTGGTGGTGGTCGACAATGCCTCGACCGACGGGTCGGCCGAGGCGATCCGGGCGCAATTCCCGCAGGTGCGGCTCATCGCCGAGAACGTCAATCACGGATTTGCCGCCGCCCATCATGTAGCCGTGCCGCATTGCCGGGCGCCGTGGCTCTTGTTGCTGAACCCCGACACCGTCGTTCTGGACAGCGCGCTGGACAAGCTGATGACGTTTCGCCGCGCGCGCCCCGAGGCGGGCATCTGGGGCGGGCGGACGGTATTCGCGGATGGCAGCCTCAACCCGGCATCGTGCTGGCGGCGGCAGACGCTGTGGTCGCTCTTTTGCCGGGCCTCCGGGCTTGCCACGGTGTTCCGGCGCTCGGACCTGTTCAACCCCGAGGCCTATGGCGGCTGGCCACGCGACACGGTGCGCGAGGTAGATATCGTAACAGGCTGCTTTTTGCTGATCTCGCGCAAGACCTGGGACCGGTTGGGCGGCTTCGATCCGGTCTTCGTGATGTATGGCGAAGAGGCCGATATGTGCCTGCGCGCGCGAAAGATCGGCCTGCACCCCATGATCACCCCCGAAGCGACGATCATCCATTACGGCGGTGCCTCGGAAAAGGTGCGCGCTGACAAGCTGGTGCGCCTGTTGCGGGCCAAGGCCGAGCTCGTGAAACGGCATTTCGCGCCGGGCACACGCGCGCCAGGTCTGGTGCTGCTCGCGGCCTGGCCTGCCTCGCGCCTGCTGGCGCTGTCGGTGCTGTCGGCGTTGTCTGCCCGTGCTCGCTTTCGCGATTCGGTGACGGCATGGCGCACGGTCTGGCAGCGCCGGGGGGAATGGCGTCATGGCTTCTGATCGGGGGGCCGACGCGGCCGGGCAGCCCGCAACCCCGGTGCTGCGCCGCATCGCGCAGGGAGATCTTTGCGCCGGCTGCGGGGCCTGCGCCAGGGTCTTTCCGGACAGGATCACCATGGGGACGGCACCACCCGGGTTCCTGCGGCCCCGCGAGACCGCACGACTTCTGTAACAGGGCGGTTGTGGTCAAGAGAAAATTTGGTCCCTTCTCGATCTGTGTGGGTTGGCGGGCTCACCGAGGCTTGAGCGGGCCGGAACGTGTCAACCATCGCAGCGACGGACGCGCCGGGCGATGTTGGCCTGTACGTGGTTTTTGAGTAGCCTTCGGCCGTTCTGAACGATGGAGGGCGGAATGGCCCCGGAGACGACCCTTTTCACGATGGCGCTTGGGCTGGAGGCGCCGTGGTATGTCGATGGTGTGGCGTTTGACGCGGCCATGAAGCAGATCGATTTCGAGGTCGCGTTCAAGGCCGGTAGTCGCTTCGCGTGCCCTTCGTGCGGCGCTGCGGACCAGCCGGTCCACGACACGCGGCGGCGCAGCTGGGAACACCTGCGGTTCTTCGAGCACAAGGCCATCATCCATGCCGCGGTTCCGCGGGTCGCCTGCCGCGAGTGCGGCAAGACCCGGCAGGTGACGGTCCCGTGGGCGCGCAGCGGCTCGGGGTTCACGCAGCTTTTCGATGCCTTCGTGATCGCGCTGGTGCGCGCGATGCCGGTGAAGGCCGTGGCCGAGCTGTTGGACGTGGGCGACGACCGCATCTGGCGCGTCGTGACGCATTACGTCGAGGCCGCACGGGCCGAGGAGGATTTCGAGGCTGTCACCGCCGTCAGGATCGATGAGACCGCCGCACGGCGCGGACACGCCTACATCACCCTTGTCCATGATCTCGACGCCCGGCGTTTGCTCTTTGCCTGCGAGGGGCGCGACCAGGGCACCGTGGCCAGCTTCGTCGAGGATCTCGAGGCGCATGGCGGCGATGTGAGCAGGATCACTGCCGCCTGCATCGACATGAGCCGATCCTACATCGCGGGGGTGGCCAGGCATCTGCCCGAGGCGGCGGTCACCTTCGATCGCTTCCACGTCGTGAAACTCGCCAACGAGGCGCTGGAAGAGGTCCGGCGCGCCGAAGTGCGGACGGAACCCGCCCTCAAGCGGTCGCGCTGGATGTGGCTGAAGGACAAGCATCACTGGACGAAGACGCAGATCGCGCAGCACCACGACCTGTCGCGCCGCAAGCTCAAGACCGCGCGGGCGTTCCGGATGAAGGAAGAGTTGCGGGACATCTTCGCCCAGGCCGACAGCAAGGCCGAGGCGGCGGAGCTGCTGACCGCGTGGCTGGCATGGGCGAAGCGATCCCGCCTGGCACCGTTCCGCAAGCTCGCCAGAACGCTTGGGGCGCATTGGGACGGGATCCTGAACGGGTTCGACAGCCGGCTGACCAATGGCGGTGTTGAAGCCATCAACGGCCTGATCCAGGCGGCCAAGGCCCGCGCCCGCGGCTATCGCACGACACGGAACTTCATCAACATGGCCTACCTCGTCGCCGGCCGGCTCACGCACCTCCCCGCATCACCCTACGACACAACATGTGGTGCTGTCGTCCGATAACCGGAAATGCAACCCACCCACACAAAACGCGAAGAAGCCCCGAAACCGGGCAAAAGATGAGGGTGCGTCAGGGTCATCGTCGCCACAAGAGTGCCACAGGACTCAAAATGAGGGAAAGAAGAGAGTGTCGGGGCCTTGTGATACGATCCTGCCCCCTACCGGAATCTACCCCAATGATGCAACGACCCTATTTTGGGGAACAATTCTGGTGCGGCAATGCTGAATCTCAGCCTGTTTGTCGCGCGACAGCAGACGATCCGCCGCTGCGCCATCACGGCTACGCGGGACGATCTCTCCTCCACCTGCCTGCGCGAGATGGGGATCACCGGCGAGGTCATAGAGGCGTCGGACGTGACGCTGCGCCTGCCATATGATCCAAGCAGCAGGCGGGGCGCGACAGGCCTGACGGGCGCGCCCCGCATGGTGTCTGGAATACGCCTTGCGCCACGCGCATGTCATCGGATACCTGCTCAATCAGTTTAAGGGGAAATGCGCGCATGTCCAGAGATCCCAAGCTGATGGTCGTGGCCTCGGCCGGCGGGCACTGGGTGCAGCTGATGCGCCTGCGCCGGGCCTGGCGCGATCTGCCGGTTCTCTATGTCAGCACTGAGCCGGGATTGAGAGATATCGTTCGCGCCATGGCCCGTGACGAGGGCAGCCCGGCGCCTGAATTCCGCGCGGTCACCGATGCCAACCTGTCCGAAAAGACGCGGCTGCTGCGCCAGCTCGTGCAGGTCGCGGCCCTGCTGCTGCGACACCGGCCGGACGTGATCGTCACCACCGGGGCGGCACCGGGCTATTTCGCGCTGCGCCTCGGCAAGCTTCTGGGCGCGCGCACGATCTGGATCGACAGCATGGCCAATGCCGAGCAGCTGTCGAAATCGGGTCAGGAGATCGGCAAACATGCCGATCTGTGGCTGACGCAGTGGGAACACCTCGCCCGCCCGGGGGGGCCGCATTTCATGGGGGCGGTGCTGTGATCTTCCTGACCACCGGCACGCAGCTTCCATTCGACCGGCTGGTGCGGGCCGTCGATGAGTGGCTGGACGGGGCGGCCTCCTCTCATGAGGTTTGCGCCCAGGTCCTGCCACCGCCGCGGGACGCGTATGTGCCACGCCATTTCAAGACCGTGGCACGGTTCTCGCCGGCCGAGTATGCTGCGGCGTTCGACCGCGCCGATCTGGTCGTCTCGCATGCCGGGATGGGCACCATCCTGACCGCGCTGACCGAAGGCAAGCGGATCTGCATCATGCCCCGCCAGATGCGCTACGGTGAACATCGCAACGATCATCAACTGTCCACCGCCGAAAGGCTGGGGGCGCATCCCGGGCTCTTCACGGCGCGTGACGAGCATGACCTGCCAAGTTGCCTTGATACGGCGCTGCAGATGGACAGGGCGGCGCGGGATCTCGCAGTCGATCCGTTTGCGGAAGCGGGCTTCACGGACCGGCTGCGGGCGTTCATCCTGATCGGGCAGCGCTGAGACGCATCTCTCATCCGGCAGGATTGTCCCGCAGTCCCCACGCCGCGATCCAGCCCGCCACGAACCCGCCGAGATGCGTCTGCCAAGCCAGACCCCCGGCCATCGCCCAGTACATCACGAGGTTGAGCCCGACCAGCAACAGGACCACCCGCAGCACCGGCCCGGTCGGTGCGCGCATCCGCCGCCGGGCGGTATACTCCCAGCCTGTCAGCACCCCGGCCAGACCGAACAGCGCGCCCGAGGCCCCGACCATCGGCTGCACCGCCGAGGACAAGAGCGCAAACCCCGCAGCACCACCCAGAAGCGAGGCCGCATAGATCGCGGCAAAGCGCCATTGCCCGACCCGCTCGATCACCACCCGCCCCAGCGAGGCCAGCGTGATCATGTTGACCAACAGGTGCAGGGCCCCGCCATGCAGGAACCCGTAACTGGCGAACATCACGGCGGGCTGGCTGGGATAGTTGGGCCGCCAGTTGTCCAGCAGTCCGCGCCAGAACCCGCCGTTCTGATAGGCCAGCCCCCGCCACCGTAACGAGCCCCAGAGACCGTGATCAGCCCCCTGCAACACCACCTCGACGAGAACACAGATGGCGAGGATGCATAGCAGGACAGCATTGGCGGCGGCCAATGCCGAAAGACGCGTGCAAGGGGGCGGCAAGGGCCGGGGTTTCATCCCAGATGGATGCGCCAGTACAAGGCAAAACTCAAGCTGAGAAAACAGTGATCCGAATACGGCCCACAATGCCATCCCCGGGTCGTCTTGTGCGATGTGCATGTTTGTGTGATATCAATCGGTATGTGCACAGGAAGCGCGCTTGCTTGATTTTATTACCTGAAACTATTAGTAGCCGCACTGATCACTTCAAGATGATTGTCCACAGACACTGGTGCCCTTACGGAAAACTGCGTATTCCGATGGCGACGATCTGAGTATGTATAGCATACGCTCCGGGGATGACATGATACATGACAGAGCAAACGACCATGAATCACGCCTCTCCGTTCGGACGGCACTCGAGGATCATCCAGTTCACAATGTGCCCCCCGTCGGGGACCCGTATGTTCTTGGACGGTGGCACAAGCACCGGGCGAGTGCAAAAGGCTATGTAAAAGAAGCCCTCGCCAAGGCAAGGAGCCGCTTGGCAGATAGCGTTCCGCCAGCCAAACTGCTGGTTTTTGGGCGTCCTCGGTCAGGCACCACGCTTCTTGGTCAACTCATGGGGCAAGTGCCCGATATTCACGATGATCGCGAATGCCTGCACCATGCTGTTCTTGACCCCTTGAAATTTCTTCAGAACCGGGCGCGCTGTTGCAAGGCAAAAGGCTACGTCTGCAAATTTTTGTCTTACCAGATGTTTGAAGTACAGCGGATCCAAGACCCTCTGGCATTTTTTGAACATCTGCACGACGTCCATTTTCATCTGCTTCATCTTCGTCGACACACATACGATCAGGCCCTTTCGCTGTCGACAGCACAGGTGACAAGTCAGTATTTTCTCGACCCGAGTGCGTCTTACGAAAAGAGGCTCGACATCCGGATCGAGCCAGAGCGTTTCCTGGCACAAGTCCTGTGGAACCTTGAAATGCTCTCTTATGAAGATCAGCTCATGTCGAATTTTCCACATCTTGTGGTGCAATATGAAAACGACCTCCTGAACCCGGTCGCTCAGCAAAAGACGATCGATACGATCTGCACCGATCTTGGGATCCGATGCGGCACCGTGAAAGCCACTCTCCAGCGCACAGGTGGAACGAATGGAAAATTTCGCGTCACCAACGAGGATGAACTGAAGCTGATGCTGCAGAAGAACGATCTCGATCATATTCTCGAGGAAAGGATGTGATCCCGACTAGAGACATTTCCGAAGCGAAACCATCGATACCTACGACGGATCGAGTATGAAGGACCAATGTCGCGAGTCGATCGCGCAACAGTTATGACCAGCCCTGTTTTGCACGGCACGCTTCATTCAGGCAAGTGTGTTCACCCTGGCACAAACCTCGGCAGCTTTGGCAGGCTCTCGCGCATCAGGCGTTGGATGCGGTCGTCGGCGGCGCCTTGGGGTTCATTGTCGCGGATCGGGGTGATGTAGCGCACCATGGCACCGTCGGTGCGGTCGATCGTCAAGCTGTCATAGACCACGCTGATCTTGGCCTTGAAATCGTTGGTCATGCGCTTGCCGCGTTGTTCGAACCAGTAATAGACCAGCTGCTGCGACATCCCTTTCTGAATCACCGCGCGGTTCACTTGAAACGTGCCATAGCCGGTGCCCTGCATCTCCACGGGCACGGTCTCGAAGCTGTAGATCTCCCAGCCGCCGGCGGGCAGGCAGACCTCGGGCGAATGGATGCCACTGCCCTCGGTCTGCTTTTCGTAGAAGGCCATGAAAAGCTCGACCGATTCCGAGGCCTCCGGGTTGCTGAACGAGGCGGCGAGATAGTCGGTGGCGCCGAGGACTTGTTCGATCTGCGGGTCGAGCATCGAGAAATTGCCCGACCATTCGCCCAGTTGCCGCGGGTAGAGCGAGAACGGGTCGCGATCGACGGCGGGCGCGTCGCTGCCCTGCTGCAGCGCCCAGGCCCCCGAGACCGCCAGCGTCAGCAGCGCGCCGACCGCCAATCCGCGCGAGGCGCGGATGCCGGTGATGCGGGCGGCAATGGCGCCGAAGCCTGACGTGTCGAGGTCGATCGCCTCGGACAAGGGCTTGGGCTCGGCGGTCAGCCGCTGCAACGCCACGGCCATCAGGAAGAGGATCGCGATGCAGGCGCCAAAGATCACCCAGCCTTCAAAATAATGCAGGAAGCCTTCGGCATGGCTGATCCCGTAGCTGTTGACCAGCACGCCGATCACCCCGATGCGGAAGGAATTCATCAGCACGGTCAGCGGCACGGCGGCCAGCAGAAGCACCGCCTTGTGCCACATCGGCCCTCGATAGAGGATCGCGAAGAGATAGGAAAAGCTGAGGATCGGAAAGAGATAGCGCAGACCCGAACAGGCCTCGGCCACCTGCAGCTTGTAGACGCCGAGATCGATCACGTTGCCTTCGAGAAAGACCGGCACCCCCATCAGGGCAACGAACCAGACGCCGATCTCCGAGGAGATGGTCTGCAGGATGATGGTCAGCTTGAGATAGAGGAAATGCGGCAAAGGCAGCATGAAGATCAGGTGCACCACGCCCAGCTGGTGCTTCTTACCGCGCTCCCAGCCGAAGATCGTCAGCACGACACCCCCCACCCAGATGATGAAGGCATAGGTGACGATGTCCGGGATCCGCGTGAGATTGCCTGCGAGCGCCACCAAGAGGCCGAAGGCGATGACGACGAGGCCGGGCGCACGGTCGCGCACCTCCGGATCAGTTGGCGGCATGCGGCGCATCTCACGCAGGAAAAGGTAAAGCGATATCAGCGGGATAAGCGGGCCGTGACTGTATTCGGGCGTCGACCAGGCCTCGGCCAGTGACACGAAGCCGATCCAGAAGATCGGGATCGAACCGGCCAGAAGCAGCGTGAACCACAAAAGCCCTGCGGGATTGATCGGGCGGCTGATGATATCGGGGCTCGAGTGGTCTGTGGTGAACATGCTGCCTTGCTCCCGTCGCACGTGGCATCACCGATGCCCGGATCGCCCGCTGAATAGCAGCAAACAGGCCGCATGGCGATTGAAAAACGCAGCCCTAACGGGGTCGTGCCCGCGTCGCGAATGGCCGCGATGGATGCGGATCATCGAGAAGCAGGTTTCATTATGCACTCCTTCTTCAAGTATCTGTAAACATTGGAAGTGTATCCGTATCGGCAACCCGACACGGGCGCCCTTTTCGGGATACGGCAGTTTTGACCGCCTTCGACTCCAGGTCGTCGGTACGGATTTGATAGGGCGCACCGGATACGACCTGCACAGCCGGAAGGATGCCGGATTTTATGAGGCGCCGGATTGTGTGGTTTGTGACGCCTATACCCCTAACCTTCCAAAAACCGAAATTCTTGGTGGGTTATGACGCGGAAATTTTCTGACACCTGTTCGCGGAACATTTTCCATTCTCTTGGGATGGTTTCGCGGAAGAACGCCAGGATGGCGTCGGCGAACTGTTTCCGGGTGGGGTAATGGCGATTATGCGTCACGTGCTGGTGCATGACCGCCCATAGGCGTTCTATCGGGTTCAGATGTGGGCAATACGGCGGAAGCTGGATCAGGTGAATGCGACACTCGGGGCGCGCCAGGAACGCCCTGACATCTGGCCCTTTGTGATAGGCCGCATTGTCCCAGATGACGTAAATCACGCGCTTGTCGGGGTTGCGGGCCTCGATTTTGGCGAGAAGCTGCGTGGCGCTGGTCCCGTCGACGGTGTCTGGCTCGACAAAGGGCGCGTCGAAGGTCTCGAGATTGAGCGCGCCATGGATGTTCACCCGTCCGCGGCCAGCCGTGGTCTTGACTGCCGGGTTTGAGCCGGCCTTCACCCAGCCAAAGGCGGGCTTGGTCTGGTATTCCGGGTGGACGGCGTCGGCGAAATACACCGCCTCATCGTCGC
>NZ_JBPBBB010000040.1:0-24906 GCF_050896375.1 Roseovarius tibetensis | reverse complement strand
TCCAGAACCATGCGCACCGCGCGCGCACGTACCTCTGTCGAAAAACGGTTCCCTGGGTTTCCTTTGGTCATGGCTTAACTTCCGAGCTTTTGGCTCTCCGGTAAACCCGGTCTGGTTCACTGCGCACTTCGGCCAACGCCTCCTCCCTTGCGGCTGTCGCTTGCGCGCGCGCTTCTTCGGCAATATCTCGAGCATCTGCCACAGCGTCTTTTGCGCTCTGTCGAAGCTCCTGAACGGTGAAAGCCGCTATCACACCAATGCCGATGGCAACTGCCGCCAAGACAGCCGTAACTGCCGTCATCATCGCAGACATAAAGCCGAGATATGTGGGCATCGCGATCGCGGGTTCTTGCATAGTGCCGGGCAGCCCGTCGACTGCATCAACGACACCAAGTGACAATAGCAGATAGCAAAGAATCGCACCACCTATGATGCAGGCCACATAACCCACCGCCTTCATAGCTCCGCTTTGACCTGTTCAGGCATTCTGCGTGTCGCCTTACATTGTTCCTTTTTTGTTCCCATCAGGAGGAACTTGCCGCAGTCTTACACTTCCACGCTAATTTGGCTAGGGTTCGGATAAACTGTTCACTACTCCCCGCGCACGTGCGCGGCAGCAGCCTGGACCGGAAGTTCTCATCATGTTGCAATCGCAGCATTATATCGCTGCGTGTGGCACGCTCGCCCGCTCAGGTCTGCCAGGAGCGGTTGCCCCATCTTAAACGGCCGGCAGCTTTGGGCTGGCACCTGCCGAATGCAGGCGCAGCATCCGAGGCACTGACGGCGGTCAGTCCGGGCTCGAAGCGGTCATGCGGCGACGACGCGCGTAGCCCGCATGTTGCGCCAGGCGAATGTCAGCTTCCGTCGATACCCCCTGTGGGCTCGCGACCGCAGCGAATTCACACTTCCCGACCTTCATGTCGATGGCTTGCCGTGATGCTGCGCGAAGCATGAATGTCTTGCAAGGGCTGGCCTACGACATCTGATGGTTTCTGTCGGTTATCCGCACATCCCCGCGCGGCACGGTTACGCCGGATGCCCGGCTTCGCAGACGCAGCGAACGGCAGGTCCGACGGGCCGCACCGCAGCATCCAAGGTTAATGCTTTACGGCAGCTCTGGGCCGGACCTCCTCTTCTCACCATGGTTACCCAACAGGTTGGTGCTCTCCGTCAATACATCTTAATCGCGCCCGTTGGCTCCGACGATCATCCGCCAGCCACCGACACCGCAAAGCACGCCGCCGCCGAGCGCAATGCCCAGGCCGACCATCGGCGCGTGCACCACCGACAGCGCCGCGCCGCCGCCGGACACCATCATGCCGACGACAATAGCCACCACCCAGACGTCTGAACGCCGAGGCTCGTGCTCTTCGGTTTGTCCCTTTTGACGTTCCACCATTCGCACCACTGCAAACACCAGAAGCGTCACCGCACCCACGAGGATCAAGAATCCGAGAATGGGCCATGTCGAGCTGAGCGCCGTGCCGATGGCCACAAGTGACGCCCCGACCGCGACAAGCGGCATGAGATCGGTATCGCCGTTGTCCTGTTTCATGCGGGCCGTTTGACATACGACCGGACCGAGTCGCAATTCCGCTCAGGTCTCACATCGGTGGCGCCGCCATGGCGAAAGGCCCGCACCGCCGACGTTTCAATCAGGCCACAAATAGCCCTGCACGACAGGGCCGATCCGTGCGATGATCTCGTCCGTGGTCATGTCGACCACGGGCGGCAGCTTGAGAATGTAGCGGCAGAGCGCCAGCCCGAAGAGCTGGCTGACGATCAGGCCCGCGCGGGTGTCTGCGTCATCGGCTTTGGTCAGGTACGCGACGGTCGGCGCGACCTGCTCTTCAAAGACCGCATGGATCTTGTCTGACGCGTCCTGGTTGGAGACGGCCGAGCGCAACAGGATCGGCAGACCGATCGCGCTCCGTTCACCCTCCCACAGGTTCAGGAAATGCGCGACGAGGGCGGCGCCGGCCGTGTCGCGCAGGATTTTTTCCGGGTCCGGCAGCTTGAGATCGATCACGACGGCCGCCGAGAACAGCCCCTCTTTGGAGCCGAAGTACCTCATGATCATGGCCGGATCGATAGGCACGGCCTGTGCGATCTGGCGCACCGAGGCGCCGTCATACCCCCGCTCGTAGAACTGCCTTTGCGCGGCCTCGAGGATCGCCTGGCGGGTCGCCTCGGACTTCGGGGTCGTCTTCGGTGTTCTGCTCATGGAGCATGAATGCCAACAAGTGTTGCTTTTGCAAGCGAGTCGCGTAGCGGCCCCGCCAGAAAGTCAACAAGCGTTGACTTGGTGGCAGCAGGACTCGGACCTCAGGACCGGAAAGGAGCAAGTCATGACACATGGAACATTGAGCCGTCAGGACCTCGGGATCGGCACCGCCATCGCGCTCGCGATGGCAGCGGTTTTCGTCTGGGCTGGCGGACAAGCCCTGCTTTCGACATTCGTGCCCGGTCTGCTGGTGACCTGGGCGATCTTTCTATGGATGCACCTCAGGCAGGTGGCGTTGCCGGAGGGCCGGGCGCTCTACCCGCTCTATTTCGGCGTGCTCGCCTGGCAGTTCCTGCATTTCAGCGAGGAGTTCATGACCGGCTTCCGCGAACGGTTCCCGGCCTTCTTCGGCGCCGAGCCGTTTTCGACGGAACTTTTCGTCGGCATCAACATGGTTTCCTATTTCGGCTTCACGATCGCCTTCATCGCGGTCTTCGCAGGCGGCCGCTGGTTTCTGCTGGTGCCGGTGCTGTTCTTCATCGTCTACGGGGCCATCGGGAACGCGATTTCCCACACATACTGGGTGATCCTCGAAGGCGGCTACTTCCCCGGCTTTTTCACCGCGCAGCTCTACTGGGTGATCGGGGTCCTGCTTCTGTCGTGCCTCGTCAACTCATGGCGCGTGGCGGCCACCGCGACCTCCGGATTTGCCGTGCTGCTGGTGAGTGTCCTGACCCTGACGATACAGACGGCCTGAGCGCCCGCCACCGTGCCAATTTTTCTTAAGCAAAAGGAGCAATCCTATGCCCAAGATCCTTCTCGCCCCCATCGCCGGGCTCATCGCCTTCACGCTGGCAAATGTTGTGAGCAACCTGCTCTTTTTCCAACTCGGCGCGCCCATCCTGTTCGACCCGGACATCTAGTCCGCCAAGGTGATCGATGTGCTCCTCGAGATGAAGCCGCGCCCCCTGATGTTCGAGAACGGGCCGCTCTACATGGCCTACGCGGCCGGTATCGGCGCGATACACGGGCTGGTATTCATGATGATCGAGCCTGCTCTGGGCCAGAACCGATTGCAGCGCGGCCTGCGGTTCGCCGTGGTGCTTTGGGCGCTCATGGCGCTCTACTTCGAGTTCCACACGCCCTTCAACATGTTCCGCGAGCCGCTCGCCCTCGTGGGCCTCGAGCTTGTCTTCTGGATCTTCGTCGTCCTCGCGGAAGGGCTCGTTCTCTCGTTCGTCTACGGAAGGAGCCGTCATGACCTGGCAACCGCTGTGGAATGACGGGCCGATCATCTCCGCCCACGCCCTCGCGGCCCTGATCGCGATGGGCGCCGGCGCCCTGCAGGTCGCGATGCCGAAAGGCACGAAGGGGCATCTGCTGCTTGGATACACTTGGGTGGTCATGATGGCCCTCGTGGCCGGGTCCAGCTTCTGGATCCACGAGTTCCAGGTGATCGGACCCTATTCGCCCATACACATCCTTTCGGCGATCACGCTGGTCACGCTCTGGTACGCGATTCGCGCGGCACGCGCCGGCAGGATCAGGGCGCACCGCTCCGCGATGATTACCCTGTACATCACCGCGCTGATGCTCACTGGCGCGTTCACGCTGATCCCCGGCCGAACGATGCACTCAGTGCTCTTCGGGGTCTGAGGGTCATTCAATGGACAGGAGTTACCAATGAACACACCTGTGCTCTTCATTGTCACCGTTCTTATCTGGGGGACTACATGGATCGCCATCGCGGCGCAGGTCGGCGAGGTGCCGGTCGCGGTCTCGATCTTCTACCGTTTCGCGCTTGCTGGGGTGCTGATGCTGGCCGCGCTCTTTGCCGTGGGGCGGCTGAGGCGGCCGCCGGTGTGGCGGTTCG
Organism: Roseovarius tibetensis; assembly: GCF_050896375.1. Lineage (NCBI taxonomy): Bacteria > Pseudomonadati > Pseudomonadota > Alphaproteobacteria > Rhodobacterales > Roseobacteraceae > Roseovarius > Roseovarius tibetensis. The sequence goes on along the minus strand of NZ_JBPBBB010000040.1, from coordinate 20,809 downwards.
TGGTCATCCAGGCGCTCTGTCTTTTCAGCCTCAACTTTGTCGGGCTCTACACCGCCACCGAGACGATTTCCTCCGGTCTGGTCGCGGTGATCTTCTCGCTGGCGTCGATCTTCAACGCGATCAACGCGCGGGTCTTCTTCGGGGACCACATCAGCCCGAGGACAGTCGTCGCAGGTGGCCTCGGCGTCGCGGGGCTCGTTCTCCTCTTCTGGCACGATCTCGCGATCTCCTTCGACCCGGCGGCGCTGCGCGGGATCGGCTGGGCCGTCCTCGGAACGATGTTCTTTTCCTGGGGCAACATGGCGTCCCGGCGCAACGCGATGCTGGGGATCACGCCGGTGACGGCGAACGCTTGGGGTATGGGGATCGGAGCGCTCAGCCTTCTCGGCATCCTCGCCGCAATGGGACAAACGCTCGCGATCCCGACGGGCGGGCTCTATTGGAGCGCGCTTCTCTATCTTTCCGTCTTCGGGTCCATCGGCGGTTTCACCGCCTACCTCGTGCTCGTGGGACGTATCGGGTCGGCCGGGACCGGCTATGCCACAGTCCTTTTTCCGATTGTCGCACTGACGGCATCGAGCCTTTTCGAGGGGTATCAATGGACCCAACTGTCCGCCCTCGGCGTGGCACTCGCCGCACTCGGGAATATCGTCATGTTCCAAAAGAATCGGTGACACAGCCGAGTGTAGACAACGCAAGAATATCGCTTGAACCTGTCAGCTATCATCGTGGCGTGAGAAGTGAACATCGGTCTTGGGATGGGCGGCATTTCAACGCCTTTGACAATTGCACTTGCAGCGAATGACCGCTCTAACGAGCCGCATTGCAGCGTGAGATGGAAAGGTTGAACGGCAGGTCTGGGCCGATCGCGCGCATTGCTCTGACCCTCGCCCCTCGAGTTTGCAAACGTCGTTTAGGAAGCCCGATATGAAGGGTGAGCGTTCCCCGGCGGCCTGTTCAAAGCTCGTGCACTCGGGGTGGTGTGTCGCAAACCTGTTGCGCGATTTCGACCACGTGGCGGTGATGGGTCAGGTAGATGGCCTGGCCGCTGCGCCCGATCTGCTCCATGACCCGGCAGGCGGCGCTGGTGCGGTCCTCGTCGAAGGTCTCGAAGATGTCGTCGCAAAAGAACGGAAGGCAGATGCCCTGGTCGATGAGTTGCTCATGCGCCGCGGCGCGCAGCGCGAGATAAAGCTGGAAGCGCGTGCCCTTGGACATTTCGGCCACCCGCTTGGCCGAGCCCGTGGCATCGACGGCCAGCAGCGCCTCGCCCGCACCGTCGGGCTGCGTCGTCAGGCGGGCATAGGCGCCCCGGGTCAGCGCGGAAAAGCAACGTTCGGTCGCCGCCATCATGCCGCTGCGGTGGGTGTCGCGGTAGCGCCGGATCGCCGCCTCGGCCAGCCGGTGACCCAGCGACAGTTCCAGATGGTCCTGCGCCGCCTCCATCATGTCCAGCTCCAGCGTGGCGCGGCGCTCGGTCAGGGTGGCGATATCCGCGTCACCGGTCACCTGCGCCAGCGCTTGCCGGGCGGTCACGCGGGCCTCGGTCGCGTCGGTGAGGGCGGCCTCCGCACGCGCCAGATCCGCCTTGCAGCCCTCGGCCGCGGCCTCGAGCGCCACGGGGTCCGCCCCCTCAAGCCGGGCACGGGCGGTGGCCACGTCCTCGGCGTCCAGCTCTGACGTGATCCGGCGGATCAGCGCGGCCTGTGTCGCCCGATCCGCGATCACCGCGGCGGCCTGATGCGCGGTGGCGCGCAGCGCGTCGAGCGTGTCCACGGCCGCGCCCTGCGGGAAAGCGCAGGCCAGCGTCGTGACCGTCTCGGCGATCTCGTCCAGACGCCGCCTCGCCTGGGTCCGCGCGTCTTGCGCCGCCGCGACGCGGGTGTCGAGGTCCTCTGCCTGCGCGGCCGCCAAGCGTGCGGCCTCGGAGGCCGCGCGCAGCGTGGCAAAGGTCTCGGCGGGCGTGTCGCCGGAAGGCAGATCCCGGTCTTCGGCCAGCGCCGCGACCTTTTCGGCAAAAAGCGCCTGGTCGCGCTCCATCGTCGTCACGCGCCGCGCGGCCTCGGCGCGTTTTTCCTCCTGCACGGCGAGGCTGCGCAGCGGGTCGAGCGCGGCGAGCAGGCTCTCGGGCGCGATGGCGTCACCGAGGCTTTCGGTGACAAGAAACTGCCAGACGCGGACGGCTGCGTCGGCCTCGTGCTGGCATGCCGCATGTTTGTCGATCCGCGCGGCAAGATCGGCCTCGGCCTGGCGCAGCGTCTCGCGCGCGCTTTCCACCGCGCGGCGCGCCGCCTGCTCGGTGTCCGCCACGCGGCGCGCGGCGGCAACGGCGCCCGCCACATCCGGCGTGGCGAGGTCGAGATGCGGGGTCAGTGCGTCGAGAAGCGCCCGCGCGCGGGCCAGCGTCGCGCCGTGGGTGTCGCGCAGCCGCGCGGCGGCGCGCGTGGCCTCCCGCGCGGTGGCGTGATGCGTCACCCAGTCCAGCCAGTCGGCCGGTCGCACCGGCCCGGGCAGACCCACCGACGTGGCGGCGGCTGTCACCTCACCCTCGATCGCCTTCTGCGCAGCCAGATGCTCGGCCAGCCGCGCCTCGGCCTGATCGGCGCGGGCCAGTGCCTCGGCCCGGGCCTGCGCGATCTGGCGCAGCTGGCCGAGGTCGCTGGCGCGGGTGATGCGGGCCTCCTGCGCGGCATCGAGCACCTGCATCGCGGCCTCGAAGGTCTGCGCCGTCGCGTCCGTCAGCGCGCCGCGATGCGCCTGCCAGAGGCGGTCTCGTTCAACGTGCAGGCTGGCCGCCTCGGCATCGGAGACCAGCCGTCCCTCACCATGCAGCGCCTCAGCCTGCGCCTGCCGCGCGGCGATGTCCTCACGGTGCTGGGCAAGGGCCGCATTTGCCTGTTCGATCGACTGGCGCATCGCGTCATGCGCCTCGGCCATTTCGCGGGCGCGGATCACGGTCATCGGGCACTCGGGCAGTGTGTCGAACCGGACGGTGCCCATGGCCAGCATATCAAGCGCCCGGCGCGCGGTTTCCTCGGCGCTGCCGATCGTTTGAACCGCACTTGCATGGGCCGGCATCAGCGTGTCCGCCTCGTGCCGGGCAAGGATCGCGCCGAGATCCGCCTGCGCCGGGGTTTGCGCCGTCAGCCGCTCCAGATCGGCCCGTGCACGGTCGCGCTGATCGGTCGCCTCCGCGACTTCCCGCGCTTCGGTCTCCGCCGCCTTGCGCGCGCCACGCAGCCGGTCGCGCGCGCCCTCGAGGTCGGCCAGCTGCGCAGGCGTCGGCACGAGGGTCTGCGGATCACACGCCTCGGGGGCCCCCAGATCGCGGGCCGCGCGGGCCATGGCCGCGTCGGCCTCGGCCCGTTGCTCCCGCCGGCGGGGCAGGTCCAGCGCGTTCAACCGATCACGCGCGCGCAGATCCTCCAGCGCGTCCAGCTCCTCGGCGAGCGCGACAAGGTCAGGCGACAGGGCCAGCGTGTCGCGCTGCGCGGTCAGATCCTCGATCTCGGCGGCGAGGCGCCGGAGATCCCCCTCGGCGCGGGTCTGGTCGGTCTTGAGCTTGACCAGCGTTTCAGGATCGAAGTCGAGCCGCGCGGGGTAGTCGGCAAAGGGGGCAAGCCGCGCCTCCAGCGCATCGAGGTCGGTCAGCAGCGGCAGCGCGCGGCGTTTCGCGGCCAGACCGGCGGCGTGTTCGTGCAGCGTATCCCGCGCCGCCCGCGCCTCGGCTTCGGTGGCGTGTGCCCCGGCCAGTGTCTTTTTCAGGCCGTGCCACGCGCTGGCGGTCACATCGCGCCCGCGGATCTCCTTTTCCACATCGCCCAGTTCGCGTTTCAATCCGGCGATGCGCGTCTTGCTGGAACGCTTCCGCCAGATCGTGTCGGCCTCCTCGCGCACGCCGTCGAGCACCGTGCTCAGGTCCGCCACCCCGGCGGCGGCGGAGAACAGAAGCCGCCCCGTATCGCCGCGCGCCTGCGCGATCTCTTCGCCGCCGCGCTCGATCGTGTCGTCGTCAAGACACAGAAGGTTCCGGTAATCCGCTTCGCCCAGGCCGCCCAGATGTGCGGCCAGCGCGGCCTCGGGAAGCGCGGTGCCAGCAGCATCCACCAGCGCGCCGCTGCGCTTGGGCAGGCGGGTGAAGGCACGCGTCTCCCCGTCGATCTCCACCGCACCCGAGACCTGCAGGTTCGCGCGCTGGTGCTTGAACGCGTAAGGCTCGCGAGGCGGAAACCCGTAGAACAGGCGCAGCGCCGCCTCCATTGTGGTGGTCTTGCCCGCCTCGTTCGGCCCGTAGACGATGTGGAAATCCGAGTGCGCGCCCGGGGCCCCGAACTCGAGGGTGTGGCCGGTGAAATGGCCGAACCGGTCAAGCGACAGCCTGCGCAGCCGCATCAGCCCTCGGCCCCCTTCATCCGCGCCAGCACCCGGCGCGCACCGGCGGTGGCAAGGCGGTCGGTCAGCGCCTCGGCTGCGGCCGCGTCAGGCATGAGCGCGGCGCGCACCGATTGGGGCAGATCGCCGATCACCTCCTCGATCTCGGCCCGCGCGGTGGCGGCGAACCCGGGCTCGTCGTTGATCTCGGCCATCAGCGAGGCCAGCTCATCCGTGGCGCTGCCCGCATGGCCCGCGTCGCCGGGGGCGTCGATGTCCAGCCGCAGCTTCTCGAGCCAGAGCCGCCCGGTGTCGCGCGCCAGCGCCGCCACCGCCTCGGCCCACATGTCCTGATCGCGCAAGATCTGCCAGTACCGGTGGGGCGTGCCGGTCAGTGTCAGACGCACGACGCCCGCGTCGCTGGACACGGCATCGGCCACGCCCCGCAGATGATCGCGCAGCGCGGCGCGCAGGGCGTCGTCGCTATCTGCGTCGGAGATATCCGGCGTCGTCGCGATGAACTCCACGCCCGAGGTCGGCACCTCAGTCACGTCGATCCGGCCGCCCGCCACCGTCAGCAGGCTGGCGGACTTCGCCCCGGCCTCGCCGATATCGCGGCCCTGCGGCATGCCGGGCATGACCACCCAGGGGGCCTCGCCATGGACCTGCCGCTTGTGCACATGGCCCAGGGCCCAGTAATCGAACCCCATGCCGGTCAGGTCGCCGACGCTGCAGGGCGCGTAGGTGTCGTGCCCCGCCGCGCCGGCAAGCGACGTGTGCAGCATGGCGATATTGACCGCCCCCGGCACGGGCGCGGGAAAGCGCGGCAAAAGGCTGTCGGGCGCGTGGCGGTCGGCAAAGCTCACGCCGTGGATCCAGAGATCCTCGGCCAGGTGCACCTTACCGCCGCGCGCATCGAAGACATGCACGTTGTCCGGCAGATCCAGCGCGCCGGTGATCGGATTCTCGGCGTCGTGATTGCCCTTGATGTAGAAGACGGGGATCCCGGCGGCACGCAGCCGGTCAAGCTGCGCCGTGAGAAACGCCGCGGTGCGGGCGCTGCGGGCGCGGCCATCGAACAGGTCCCCGGCGATCAGCAGCGCCGCCACCCGTTCCGACAACGCTACGTCGATAATCCGGGCAAGGGCCGCCCGCGTTGCGGCCTGAACCGCCTCGCGCAGGCTTTCATCCCGCAGCGCAAGCGAGCGCAGCGGCGCGTCGAGATGAATGTCGGCAGTATGCAGGATCTTGATCACGGATGTTGCGGCCTTTGTCTGCTCGCCTCAACCGTGCGCCAGCCGGGACGCGGACGCAACCGAAAGGCCCGGGCAGACGCGGTCGGGACCCGAAATAACACCCATCTCGCCAACTTCGTCAGGGAGCAGGGCTGCCCATGTCAATCCATTGCTGAATTATCCGGCGAAAGGCTGCGCGGCGGCGCACACGTCTGTTTCGAAGTCTTTCAACCGCCTTGTCACCTGCCTCGACGTCTTCGTCGAGCGTGAACAGCAACTGGATGCTCCCGACACGGACGTGCTGTCCACGGCTTTCAAGGCGGCTTTGACCGATGCCGAAGCGGCGCGCGAGGCGTTGTGCGAATCTGTCGGCGACGTGCTGATCGCGCCGGACTACCGGCCGGAAGATCGGGGCCTGCGGCAGCTGGCGCACGTTCTCTATGTGATGCTCACGTTCGAGGACAACGGAGACCGGCAGCATTTTCATCACTCGACGCTCCGGCACCGCGATATCTTCGAGATCGACGGGCAGTCGTCTGCCGCGCGGCTGACCCGGCGGTTGTCGCAGAGCTTTTTCAGTCACTTCGATGACCTGGCGCATCTCCGCGAGTTCGGCGGAGATGGGCCTGTCGCCTTTCCGGAGCAGGACTTTGCGCCGGTCCCGGCCTGACGTCACCCGTCTTGTTCTTATGCGGGGCGGCAGGTCCGGCCCGCGCTCTTTTCCCACGAACACGGAGGCGTGACATGCCCCAGCAGTTACACTTGCCCGGCTTTCACCCGCCTGACCGCCCGGTCGAGGCCCGCACCGCCCGCGCCGCACTTGCCCGCTATCCTGATCTGGACGGCCCGACGCTCAGTCGTTACGGCAAACAGCTCGGCACGTCCGGCGAGTTGCTTTTCGACAGCCTGATGATGCGCCTCGGCGAGCGCGTCGTGCCCGCTGACGAGCACGAGCATTTCGACCGCGTGATCTGGCTGCCGGACAGGTTCCTGCGCGTGCAGATCAAGACCCGGACGGCGTCCGCCGGGCCCGGCTATCATTTCGAAATCCGGAAGGGGTACCAGCGCGGCCCGGTCGGCACCAAGCCCTACCAGCGGGCTGATTTCGACCTTCTGGCCCTGGTGGTGCTGCCCGAAAGCGTAATCAGGTTCACCGCCGAGTGGCGTCCATCCCATGTCGTTGCGGTGGCCGAGATACCGGGCCTGCGGCGCCATCCGCGCGCGAGCTTCGATGACGCGTTGCGGGATCTCGGGCTTGACGATGTCATTCCGGACCCGGTTCCGGACACGACACCGGCCACCGCCGTCGCCTGACCTTCCCCAGCTCCAGCCGACCCGATCCGGCGCGCTCCGCGCGACCGGGCCGGGCGTGCCATGCTATACCTGAAAGGATTTCTCATGTCCGACACCCAGACCAAAGACCACCTTCCCGGCCTCGAAGAGGCCATCTCCCAGCTGCGCCGCGACACGTCCGCACACGGTGATGGCGACGATCACTACGCCGATTGCTTCCCTGACGACCCGCTGCCGCAGATCCCGGACAGCGGCCCGGTGGAGATCGCCAGCGCGCTGAACGCCTTGACCACGCTGCAAATCGGTTCGGCGCACGCCGCCGCCGAGAGCCCGGGAATGATCCCGCCTCCCGGAACTCTGCACGTCATCGAGGTGCCGGATGCGGCGGCGCGGGAGCGGGTTGCCAGGATCGTCGAGGCGATGGTCGATGCCGGTGCCGGCTCCGGCATGCAGACGCCCAAGGTGATTGAGCAGATCGGATCGGGCAAGAGCGTCGATGCCGAGATGTTTCAACGAAAGATCGAGAAAACCCTACTCAAAGGGCTCGGCGTGATCGCGATTTCGGAGGTCGGAACACCGCTTCCGGACAAGCTGCGACGCCGCGCCGCCCTGACGCTCCCGCTCGCGCAGGTCAGCGCGGCGATGCTGTCTGCGCTGCTATCCGAGATCCACGACGTGGACACAATCGATCTCCACCCGTCCGGTTCCGCCGCTGCTGCGCTCGCGGACCTCGACCTCGCTGCAATTTTCGCCGCACCCAGCATCGAAGAGGCACGAGCGCAGCTTGCCCGCCTGACCGTCCCGGATACGCCGTCCGGACAGGTCACGCTCGCGGATGTCCACGGGCAACCCGCTGCCACGGACGCCTTCCGACAGGTGCTCGAAGACCTCGCAGACTGGCGCGCAGGTGCCCTGGACTGGTCCGAGGTCACCCGGTCTTTTCTTCTCCATGGGCCACCCGGCAACGGCAAGACGATGCTCGCCGCGGCGCTGGCCGGCTCGGCCGGGGTGCCCTTGATCGCCACGAGCTACGCGGACAACCAGAGGCTGGGCCACCAGGGCGACATGCTGAAAGGCCTGACCGAGGCCGTCACCCGCGCCTGTGACAGCGCGCCGAGTATTTTTTTCATCGACGAGATCGACGCCTTTTACACGCGAGGCCGCAGCCACAACGGGTACATGATCGGCGTCGTGACCGGCCTGCTGACCCAGCTCGACAGGCTGATGAAGACCGAAGGCGTGATCCTGCTCGCCGCCACAAATCATCCGGACACCGTTGACCCCGCGATCCGGCGCGCCGGGCGTTTCGATCGGCACATCGCCGTCACGGCCCCCGACTGCGCCGGGTTGCAGGCCATCCTCGCCGGTGCGGCCCCGGACATCCCCGCGCCGGATCTCGCCCGCCTCGCCGATCGCCTTCTCGGACAGAGCGGCGCCGAAATCACCGCGCTCGTCCGGTCCGCCCGGACCCATGCCCGTCGCCGGGGCGGGACCCTTGCCGTCCGGGATCTGGATACGGCCGCGGCCGATCTCGGTCCCGCGCCGGACCCGGACACGCTGTCCCGTGTGGCGATCCATGAAGCCGGACATCTGCTTGCCGGACATCTCTTCGGCGCGCCCGCCGCGCAGCAGGCCACGCTCCGGTCAAGCGGCGGGGCGGTCGAACGCCCCATGCACGATTTCCTGACCCGTGCACGTGTCGATGGGCTGGTCCGGACGTTCCTCGGCGGACGCGCGGCGGAAGCGGTTGTCTTCGACGCGATCAGCAGCGGCGCCGGCGGCGGTGAGCAGAGCGATCTCGCAATGGCCACGCGGCTCCTGATCGACGCCGAAACGCGCCTCGGCCTCGGCGAGACCCTCACTTGGCAGCCCCCGGAGATCACCGCGCGGCTGCTCGCGCAAGGCGCCCGGACAGGGATCGAGACGGCGCTCCGGGCCGCCGAGGCCGAGGTGCGAGACGCCCTGACCGATCACCGCGCCGATCTCGACCGGATCGCCGAGGCCTTCATGGACAGGCGTGAACTGCTCGCCGAGGATCTGAACGACCTGCTGGATCCCGTTGTTCCTTACCCCGCACGGGACACGCGCGATGCTATCGTCAAGCCCATCACCTGAACTGCATGCCCCACCCGACACGCAAGGCACCATGCCCGAAAACCATCCAACCAGCCCCACCAAACCGAACGGCTCCGGACCCGGGTCCGGAGCCCCCGAGGCCCGCGCCCGGCACAGCCGCGGCGCTGCCCTCCATCCTGCGCGGGCCACAAGGCCCCGCGCGGCACGTCATGTTCACACCACGACCCCAAGATACCAAACCACCAACCCCCGCCGCACCCAACGGCGGCGGGAGAAGGAAGACGATCAAGTCGAGACAGCAATACCCGGTCATAAACTCGAAAGGACCGCCAGAAGTCCCTGACTCGGTGAACGCGATCAGCTATACTTGACCAGCGTGGTCCGGCGCATACGCCAAAATGTACCGCGTTTCGTACCGTGCAAACCCGACCGAATAGAAAGCCGAACGATATGAGCTACTTGGAAAAACAATGTGGCGGAGAGACAGTCCTTCGCGACGGTGCTTTATTTATAATTAATCAATTAAACTCAGGATGTTATTATTCCATAGCGTAGCGATATGCGTAGCAATATGAGTAGCGTTCTGGAGCGTCGCGTTGATAAGTGTCAGACTTCAGTGTATGCGACAATGACCTGAAGCTCCCACTTGCCTTGGACACGATCAGTCACGATGGTCGACTTTGCAGGACCTCCGGAAGTGCGCCGCAGGTGAAGCATGGTCACGCCTGACCGGCGGGAGTGCGCAGGGAGCCGACCCTGTAAAACTGCAAATTTCGGTCGTCCCTCAAGACATGCCCGGCCCGATGGTGCGAGCCATCCTCGCCACCATTCATCGACTGCGAGCGCCACCGTCGTGCGCGTGATCGCAATCCTGTCCCAAACTCCAAAGACTCGGCTATACAAGTCTGTCCGGTGCGCCGAAAAACACTCCAAAAGGCCGAGAACGATCCCGCCGCTTGGCCTGAAGCACCCAAAACCGCACGACTGCGCGAGTCCAAGCGCGGTCCGGAGCGAAGAAGGGCTTGACCGCACAGCCTCGTCCGGTCACTTTAAATAAACGGCAGGTCATTTGTGGGGTGTCGGCTGAGATCATCGAACATCATTTTAAGATGTGCGTATCGAGGGGGGACTATGTTTAGATCATCTGCTTTATGTGGAGCGTACTTACTATTGCTGGCTGGGTGTGACGACGTCAATAATACCGATACTCGATCACTTAATTTTGCATACTCTATGCCTGCAAATGTGGGCATGTTTGACCCGCGTTCGCTCGCGCCGGGTACCTTCTTTGTTTGGAACAAAGAGACAAACGATCTTTTCGAGCGGGGTCAGGTGCGGCTGCGTGCACTCGACCCATCGACCCCCCGCACAGTTGTAGGCAACAGCTTGAATAGCTTTGGGGTAAACGGACTGTCGGTCGGAGATCTGGAGATAGTCGAGACTAAGATTAACGGGGAGTTTAAGACGGTGCTTGAGGACAGCATTCGCCAGACGTACGATCAGACGATTACAGGTTTGGCGGGATATGTTAGGGAGCAAAAACGTCCGGTTGCTGAAGGCGGATCTGGATTGACCGAGCGCCAAGTCAAAGATATATTTAAACCTAGCGAGAGCGGTTACAGGACTGTAGTGGTCCGTGCTGTTGAGCGTCCTGGTGATTTCAGTGTGCGGTCAGGTAAGCAGGAAGGATCTGACAGTTCGGCCACATTCCGCGTGAAGTTGCCAGGCGCTGACATCGTCACCATAAGCGCTTCCACACTGAGTACTGCTGATTGTGGTGTGCCGGAAGGTGGAGATCAAAATAATCGACCTGTGTGCTTCATCGAAGTTTATGTACTGGATCCCTTTCTAAAAGAGGACGGTAACATTGATTGGGGCCAGCCAGAGACCTTCGATCAAATGCGTCTGTCTGAGGCATTCCGCTCCCTCTAGTAATTTCCCGTTGCTTGATATGAACTAAGAAGCGCTCCAAATGAGTGTTTCAGCAGTACATTCTTTTCTTCTGGGACTTTCCTGTCGACAGCGAGAGCAACAGGAGTCGGATGGAAGCGTAGTCCTTACCATGGTGGGTTTGAAACCAACACTGGGCCTCGTTCGGGATGGGGCCGCGCGGCTTTCGATCAGGCGTTATACGAGAATGTCGTCATAGCCGCGCTTGGTGTCCTTGATCGCCTCGCTCGTGAAAGCAGCCGCGGTAAAGTTTTTGGCAATCGAGAGGGTCGCTATGTGTGGGTATTCCACGGCATGTGGCCACCTGTTCCACGCGCATGTGACCAGTCATTCCATACATGTGGCCACCCCTGTAAGGTGATCTGGGAGGCGGTTTCTTCATGCTGCACGGTTCACCAATGTCGGTTTCGGAGATCACGCTGGGGCAAAGCCTGCGTCTAAATGGATTTACGCTGCCGTAGAGAGGCGATCACGTTATCCAAGCGAGCAAGGAGGTCGTCGTAGGTCAGGATATCGACCATATTAGTGACCTGCCCCTGTTCTCAGGGCCATTCGCAAGTAGAGCCTGTTCCACTTTGGTGTGCCATCATTCGGCGGCGTGAGCAATGGGCGCAGCCGCGGAGCCATCAGGCAGCTCAAGCGGCTGCGCCCATTGCGTTTTGTCGAAGGGTCTTGCGGCTGCGAACTCCTCCGGGGTCTGATACTTCAGGCTGCTGTGCGGGCGCTCCGTGTTGTAATCGATCCTCCAGTCCTCGATGATCTCGCGGGCTTCACCGATGTTTGTGAACCAATGCTGGTTCAGGCATTCTTCGCGATATCGGCCGTTGAAGCTCTCGATGTAGGCGTTTTGGGTCGGTTTGCCGGGATCGATGAAATAGAGCTGGACGCCATGATCATCGGCCCATCCATCGAGCGCACGTCCGCGCAGTTCCGGGCCGTTGTCGACGACCAGGATGTCGGGGTATCCCCGCTCACGGGCTACTTGTTCCAGCATGTCCACGACCCGCTCTCCCGGAAGCGAGAAATCCACCTCGATCGCATTCGCCATTGTGCTTGAACCAATGGCGCAACAATGGCTCATCACTCGCGGGTGCAGTCGTCCTTCAGGTTGGCCGTGCGAAACTTGCGGCCATTGGCCAGCGCGTCGCTGGTGAAGTCGAGCGACCATCGCTGATTGGCAGCGATCGGGCACCAGGCCCCCTCACGGCCCTCGCGCGGGATCTTCTTGCGCTTTGTCCGGCGCAGCCACAGCCGTTCTTCGCGGTAGATCCGCTCGACCACCTTCACGTTCACCTTGAAACCCTCGCGGACGAGCTTGGCATGCAACATGCGATAGCCATACCTCCGGTGCTTGCCTGACAGCGTGATCAGGCGCTCTCTCAGCCGCGCGTGACGGTCTGGCCGGGCCTGATAGGCCAGGCTCGACCGCGAAATCCCGACCAGCCTGCACGCCCGTCGTTCCGTGAACCGATGCTCGTCCATCAGCCTCTTCACGGCCTCCCGGCGGTGCGGTCCGGCATGGGCCTCGGACCGATGGCGGCCTCATGCCGAACCGTCAGGAGTTTTTTGCCAGCAGCCCCTTCAGGCCGGCGTTGTCGAGCATGGCATCGGCCAGGAGACGCTTCAGCTCGGCATTCTCGGCCTCCAGATCCTTCAGACGGCGCAGCTCGGAAACCGTCATGCCGCCATATTTGGCCTTCCACTTATAGAGCGTCGCGTCCGACATGCCGTGCCTGCGGCACAGCTCCGACACCTTCGCCCCAGCCGCATACTCCTGCAGAATCCCCACGATCTGTTCTTCGGTGAAACGTGATTTGCGCATCGTCTGTTCTCCTTGTCGTTTTGAACGTTACGAGAACAAACTCTACTTTTGAATGGCCCGGTTTTTGGGGGGTAGGTCACAGGCGCTTGCGTGGCCAAATACACAGCTCGGGGCAAGAAACACTTGTTCAACGAGCAGACTCAGACGATCTTGGCGTCAGACGGCAGGCCACTTGCGGAATGTCGGTTTATAAAGGTAGAGAGAGGCGGAAATTGCAGTATGCAGGAAAAAAGGCGCGGCTGGTGGATCCGACACCTCTGTACAAGCGCACGATCTCGGCGCTGACCGGAGAGGGGCGAAATGTAAGTTTCGCCGGGCAGCACAGGCGTATGTCTCCGTTCTTCGGTGATCTTATCTATATCTGTCGCGAGGACTGATCGGTCTTGAGCCACTGCGTCCAAGCTAGCAAGATCGTAGAGACAACGCTGAACAGGGTCCGGCTCCAGAACCAGCAGGTTACGCATGCACCGTTGGCAAGAATAACAAGGTTTTCAAAAAGCCAGAGCTTTTGTAAACTCTCTATACATCGGTACAGGACAGAGGCAGATTATCTCCGAAATGTGACAAATAGGCCCAAAACGATGATAGCGCTCACTAGTGTCAGCTTGAAATGAAAATATATTTGATCCGTCACGGACAGTCGCAGTGGCAAACTGGCGATTCTAGAGATCTTGATGCTCCACTTACGAATCTCGGAATCCGACAAAGTAATCTGCTCGCCCATTACCTAAGTGAGAACTCGTTAAAGTTTACTTCTTTGAAATCTAGCCCACTTAAAAGGGCATGTGAAACTGCAAGTATATTGGCAGCTAAGAACGAACTTGATGTCCAGTTTATTGAAGCGCTAGCTGAAGCTAAGTTTAGCACATCGAATGAATTGCCCACGCGATGCCACCCACGAGATCAAAGTCCAGTGTTTTTTCCGAGCCCACAATATAGATCGTTTAAATCGCAAGCAGCTAAAGCGCTAGACGCCCTGATTTTAAGCGCTGAACATAGCAATGGTCATGTCTGTGCCGTTTCGCACGGTGGGCTCATCCGAACACTGCTGAGGGTAATTGCGGATACGGATAATCTCTGCTTTTGTATATCGAATGCCAGTGTAACCAAATTATCCTGGCGACGAGGGCGATGGCATATTGACTACCTCAATAATGCTGAGCATCTACCGTATAGCATGAGAAGTTAACACTTTAACCGGTTAAAAATAAGAGTAAGCTTTTGCTTAAGGTCTAAATTACTAAAGTATGAAACCTCGCGGCTGTGATCATTTGTAGGATATTTTTTATTGTAGATAGTTGAGTGAGGCCTTTCCTGCGGTCCACGTAATACGAGTGTGCAGATAAAATCACTTGGATTGATCAAGATCGAATGAATTGTTGAGTAATATAAAAAGTACACATCGCCGGCGTCGCGCTTCTCAATGCACTCTTCAGTTAAAGACGCTCCACCGCGGAATTTATAAAGGTCGGTAGACATTTTCTTGCAAGCTCGATCAGGAAAGTAATAGTACGTCCTGAAGGGCGCTCCGCCTGGTCTCTCAATAAATATTTTGGATCGTAGCGAACCGTAAACAACAGCTGACCAAAAGCTAAACCTATGCGAGTGGATTGCCTCAGCGCCGACGTTGTAATTTGCTCCATTAGCATTCCATAAATGTAACGTCAGCCGGTAGTCCTTTATACTCTCCGAAGAGACTAGCACTATTTTATCGAACTCATTCGCGTGTCTATAGGAATTCGAAGCGATCCTGTTGAGTAAGCTCTCATCAGCAACTATGCTGGATATTACACTTCGGAGCACACTATGGGAGGATATATACCGCAGCAATCTATGGTTGCCTGGATCCTCAACGCGAACTCGCTTTTCGTTTAGAGAACGAACAATATTTTCGAGTTCATGCAGCACGACTTCTCCCCCGGTTGACATATTCTTAGGAGTATCAAAGATTATTAGCTTTTGGGGCCAGATGCTAATATCTGAGATATCTTTGCAATTGTGCCCTGATTGCGCATTAAGGGCGCGTATTGTTCGAGGAACACTCTGAGAAGGTCATATTGTCTTCGCCCCAAATCTGACCACTCAGATTTATGTACTTGTCTTGCATCAAATGAGAACGAATGTTGCGCTAATTCGGTAGCTTTATCTGACATACCAGCGTCAGCGAGCGCAAATGTTTGATGCCACGCAAGATAGGACTCTTCTCGCGAGTTAGTCGCTCTACTCTTCTCAAGGCTCTGTATATTTCTGAAGAACACTTCGTTTTCAGGAGGTTCGGATAAACTTTTGATGAACCTTTTGGCTAGCATGTGGCGAAAAATGAATTGAGCATGCCTGCCAACCGGATACTTGTGCTTTTGGCATTCGATCCTTTTCCACTCCTTTTCTACTGTCTCAAATTGGCTAGATATATTCTTAAATGCCTCCCTGTCGCCATGAATGTATGCAAGTGAAAATTCTTGAATTGTAACTCTATGAGATACTAAAGTTCGATTAATGTTATCGCAGCACTCTCCATTCCCATCGGTCGAAAGTTGACGTTCAGTCTCTTTTAGCATCTCGACGCACTTTCGGGCGCCGTTAACGGATCGGTCATAATCCTTTACCGCTGATGCATATCGTATCGAGGATTCGATATCAATAACTCCTGTATTATGAAGCTCATTGTATATCTCTACGGCTTGAGTTACCAATCCAATATCACTCGAGTGTTTTGCAATAGTTTTTAAATTTTCGGTTGACCTTAAGTCTGAAGAAATATTTACTAATCTGTAAATGGCTCTGATCCCAAATTTCTCACTGCCAAATTTTCGAATTAAGGCGTCGAATTCGGTCTCGTTTTGCTTCCAGTACATGGCGACTATGTGCTCATAATTTTCTGAATGTGTGAAATACTGACTACTGTGATCAGCTATAAGTTTAGATTTTAAGTTTTCAGGGAATATATGTTCTAGAAACGCGTGAACCGGGCTGTCTGGCTCGCCATCCGACGCGTTTTTTATGGTTTCGCACAGAGTGGCGATCATGTTTTCACCCTCTTCCCAGTCAAAATTCTGTCCATCGTATTTGTAGATGATTGTTCGGCATAAATTTACGTCGAATGGTATCGAGGAGGCCTCATACCATAGTAATATTGTGCCGGTGGGTCTTATTGTATGCCGTATCCCGAGCTCATAAAGGACGTTAGGGTTCCCAAATGAGACATCAGCAATTACTAAATCATGATCTCTGAGTGATCGGAATATGTCGGAGTGTATAATATTTGAGGTTTTTTCTTCATCCGCCCGGAGGTATCGATATTGTGTTTTATTGATGGCCTGCATAATGATTCTTGAAACTTTGTCGAAGTCGTATGCTTTGAGCTTGGGTCCAACCTGCTTTCTTCCGAAAGGCATAATGACAAAGCAGTTTTTTGACATCATTTGTCAACATTCTCCGTGTGGCGCGACGTTAGAGTTGAAGTCTCGTCCAATCAGGTTGGTGGGTCAAGTGTCGGACCATTCAAGTGTCGCCTTGGGTGGGTATACTGCTCAAGTGACATAACAGGCCATGAATGGCGCGATCCACGTCGGCCAAAGAGATTCTTGAAAGCTGCGAGGGATGGACACGGGGCTCACGGCCGGTTGCCTCGCGAGCTTGATGCGTGGGTCGGCACGGCAAACGCGGATGCTTCGGAGACATTTGGAACGAATTGCGTGGAAACTCATCGGGGCTTTCGGTTACGATAATTTCGGACCGCTTCGGCGAACCGGATATATGTGAGCCCGTCTTATTCGCGGGGGCAATCGTGGCGCGCTGCGGTGGGTGATTTGAACGTTTGTGCAGGATCATTGTAGAAGCGCGCCCTATTTGCGACACTTGGCGGTTTCGAGTTCTTCTTGACGGTGGCCAGTGCCCGAGATGCTGCACATGCATCAGACCGGTGCCAGCCCCGACGCGGACCTCGAGCCAATCTGTCGAGATGGCCAAAGTGCACCTGATGGTGGTGCGGCTTAGTGACTGAGATGCGAAACAATCCCGGCATTCACAAAGAAAACCCTAACGTCCGCTCTAGGAAGGTTTGGAAAAACGATCGGTTTTGAAGTGAACCCGAGTCATAAAAGCCTATGCGACCTGCAGCTATCTTGTTTTTATGCGCCCCAGTTGCAAAGGTTGGAATCGTGCTATACGACGCATAGGTCAAATAGCGAGTGATTAGCAAGCTCCGGCGCCTCAATCAGAGGATGTATGAACGCGCCTGACGCAAGAAACCAAATCTGCCATCTATCGGCATCATCGTCCGGAGCGCCTTTTCCTGTAACAACAAGGTTGTTGTCCAGTAAAGCAGAACGGCACTTAGAAACGTCAGATTTTGGAACCGATAAAAAAAACTTGAAGCTGTTATACGGCTGACCCATTGCACTCAGAATATCGGTAGAATCTGTATAGCCGTGCTCTTCAACTTCAAACCGTGTTTTCTCCTTCCAAGTTGGAGCAATATTGCTAGGCGCAGGGGGTTCTAGCTCAAAACAAACACACCAGCACCGGAAATCGACCCCATTCAGTGAACCAAGGTTGAGTGAAACAATCCGGTTCGATGATGTAAACTTACTAGTGCTCTTCTGCGCCTCGTGTAACAAATCACAAACCCTGCCCTCCCAATCGCTTACCAATTTATGCACGTCTGCGGATAGGTTACGATTCACTTTCAGGAAAAGATCCGCAGAGTTTTTGAACGACCCGCTCAAACCCCTTTCAAAAAGCGAATTTTTGAACCTACTAATACGTTTTCGATCAGAATCCGAGTCATATTCATCGTGATCAACCTTCTTAAAGTATACTTGAGTGGGCTTCCCTATTTCTATGAACTTCTCAATCTCCTCAATAGTACCAGAGTTAAAGAATTTCGTTTTCTTTCCTGGTTTATGACCAATGATACCGATCAATATATCGCACTTTGCGAGCGCACTTTCATTTATGACCTCTTGTGCGCCACGTATGTTCATCCCCGGCGGCACATCCTTCTCCCATCCGACTGGTTTCACACCAATGGAATAGCCCTGAAGGACTCGTCCAATGTCTTCCACGACGTCGAAAACACCTTGCCGCTCAGCGGGGACACTGCCTGGTGACGCAATGAATACAGAAAATTACCTGATATATCGTGCCACTATATCCGCCACGCTACATTGCTATCGCGGTCAAACCAACTTCCATCGTAATCATGAGTTACATAGCTAAGACCGCTGTAGTATTTGGCTGAAAGTAGGTGCTTATATTCTAGAATAATGAAATCATTGTCTGTTCGTCGTTCTAGGAAGCGAGACAAATGCCATGTTGAAAAGGACTCAAGTACCGATAGATCTTTGCGTGGAATCGCAACTTCGATAAAGTCAATCCAGATTTTGGCTGACTTGCGGCTTAATAGAACAGCGTTCCCAACAATTTTGTCCGGTCGTTCAGAAAACTCAGGGCTTTTAGATGCTTCTGTTTTCCAAGAAATCTCTTCATATGATTCCTTACAAAATATTGCGTCAAAACCCTCTATCTCGAGGTTTGGTGCAAGTTTAAAGGGATCGTTGTGAGGCGTTGTATCAAAGTCAGCATAAATCCCACCAAAATGATGAAGTAACAAATATCGTGCGAGATCACATTTTTTAATATATGGTTTCAGTCGGGTCCAGACTTTTAGAAATTCTGGATATTGATTTGAAACGAGGCGCTCCAACGAAACCTCGTCCCAGAAGAAGTAATCGGCGGCAGGACTGACATTCCGCCATTTGCTCTCAGAGCCATGGTATTTGACGGGAAGACTATCATGCCCTTGAAGCCAAATTTGATGAATAATTTTTGGAATCATGCTGACCGTTCTTCAAAATCTGTGACAGGAGAAGATGTCCCTGCTAATCAACTTACGTCAGGTTATCGTGATACGCTGTTATAGTCAATCACTGTGGGTTAGGTGTTCCATCCCGGATAATCACATTTCCCCTCGGCGATCGGCCTTGTTCATTGCAAGGTCGGTGCTGAGGGACATTCGGGCCGGAGGGCAGGCATGCTGATCCCTCTTCACAAGCAGGCCACGACGACGCCGAAGGTGCGGGCGGCGATCCAGGGCAGCGATGCCTCGGCCTCGGTTCTGGCCGAACGCTATGGCGTGACCGAACAGACGATCTACAAGTGGCGCAACCGTTACAGCGTGGACGACCGCAGCCACACGCCGCACCGGTTGCAGACGACGTTGACGCCCGCCCAGGAGGCCGTCGCGGTGGCGCTGCGCAACACCCTGCTCGTCTCGCTCGACGACCTTCTGTCCTTGGTGCGGGAGTTCCTGAACCCGAATGCCTCGCGTTCGGGGCTGGACCGCTGCCTGCGTCGGCACGGGGTCGGCAACCTGCGCGACCTCAAGGCCAGGGCACCGCAACCGAAGCGCAGCAGCTTCAAAGCCTACGAGCCCGGATACATCCACATCAACGTGAAGTATCTACCTCAAATGGCTGACGACTCCTCGCGCCGATACCTGTTCGTGGCGATCGATCGGGCCACCCGGTGGGTCTTCATCCGCGTCTTCAACGCCAAGACCGCGGCCAAGTACTGCCGTCGCGGGGCCGAGGAGCTGGGCGCGTCGCGTTACAGCATCTGGCGCTGGCGGATGGCGATCATCAGCGCCCTGACGCCGGAGCTCGACGACACCCATGCTGGCATCGTCGAAGCCGACGAAACCCGCCAACGCGAGAGCCGCAAGGGCTCGAGGGAGTGGGTCCGGCACCTGTATGACCCCGCGAACCACCCGGCGCCGCCGCGCCTGAGGTGGCAAGCCTATAGGCGGAGTGGCAGTTCGGCGGTAGCGCCTCCGCGGGGCTGGCGGGACTGGAAGAAGAAGCTTCTCGCAGCAACGGATCGCGCAGGTTAGGCGGCGATCTCAGGCGCCCTGCTGTGAACCGCCCCGGGTTTCCGAGAGGCTTGTTTGTTCAAAACTTAGGCTGCTTTTTCAAGGGCGTTCAGGTCTGCATGGAATTCATCCTCCATTTCTTGCGGCGGCCGGTGGCCGATGGCGCCATGTAGCCGCTCGGTGTTGTACCAGCTGACCCATTGCAGGGTCTCCCACTCGACCTGGGCCATGGACTTCCACGGGCCGAGGAAGTTGATGACCTCGGTCTTGAAGAGGCCAATGACGCTTTCGGCCATGGCATTGATGCTCCTATGTTTGTCAAGCGGCGGGTGCCCGGGCCGATGATGCGCACAGGGCGCGGTATATTTCGCGCACAATGTACCGCTTGATACAGCGCACGATTTCGCGCCGGGTTTTGCCTTCTGCCCTTCGTCTGGCGGCATAGGTTTTCGTTCGCTCGTCGTCGCGCATGCGGACGATGGCGACACGGTAGATGGCAGCGTTGGCTTGCCGGTTGCCGCCGCGGTTCAAACGCATCCTGTTCGTTTTGCCGCTGGAGGCCGGGATCGGACAGACGCCACAGAGCTTGGCCAGGGCAGCTTCAGACTGGATCCGCTCGGGGTTATCCCCCACGAGGATCAGCATCTCGGCCACGGTCATCGTGGAGATGCCGTGCGCCTGCATCAGCTCGGGGGCTCTCTCTCGCACCAACCGGTCAAGCTCTCGGTCATGCGCCTCGATTTCCTCATGCAGCGCGAGCCAGCGCCGCGCGATCGCGCGCATGGCCGTCTTGGCGGAAGCCGTTGGGGACGTGATTTCTCCTGGCCGCATCGCCGCCACATGGCGTACCAGAGTGATCCGCCCCCGGACGCTATCGAGCGTATCACGAAGGTCGGCTGGCGCATTCACGATCAACGTTTTCAGCGTGATCATCGCCTGGGACTTGGCCTTCACCGCGCTGTCCCGCGCAACCTTCAGATGCCGGATCATCTCGGATGACCCGGTCTGCGCCTTGGCCTGAGCCGTGGCTTGCCCGTTCAGCACCGACCTCGCCGCGCTTTCGGCGTCGAGGCTGTCGGATTTGCCATGAAGGTAGCGCAGTTGGCGATTGGGGCGCATGACGTCCAGAACCTCGTGACCCTTGGCCAGCAGCTCTCTGGACAGGCCCGCACCGAATGAGCCGGTGCCCTC
>NZ_JBPBBB010000039.1:0-25052 GCF_050896375.1 Roseovarius tibetensis | reverse complement strand
GGCGGCTCCATGGTCGTGCCGCCGCAAAGATTCAGAAAAATCCTCTCTTGTCACTGTCACATGAGTTCGGAGCCCTGCGCGGGCGTGTTGTTGGCCGCGTCCAGTTCCATGTCGATGCAGCCTTGCAGGATGGAATAGGACCCACCTGACACCCGGGCGACCTCATCGCAGTACGTCCGCGCCCGGGCGGGCAGGCCCGCCCATTCGCGTTTCAGAGAATTATAGGCCGTCTGCTCCATATCGATGCACCCGCCGTAGATCATGGACGACCCGCCGCTGACCTCGGAAACCTCCTGACAATACGCTTCGGCCGAGTACCGGGGGATATCCTGCGCCGAGGCGGCCGAAGAGAGGAAACATCCGGCGAGCGCAATGACGGGAGCGGAGACTGCGGCGTTCATAACGGGATCCTTTTTACACGAACATCTTCTGGAGAAGGCCCTTCTTGAAGGTCTCCATATGGGTGGTCTGGTCGGTCACGGCGTCGATCTTAGCGTCGAGGGTCGTAAGGGCGGAGGCAATCTTCTCCTGTTCCTCAGAGCATGGAACTGGAAAATCCACTCCTGCGATCGTTCTCCAGTCAGCACGAGGCATCTTCGAGCCAGATGAAATGTTCGCCACCTGACCAAACAGCGACGACTGGACAAGCGCGTAAAGGAAGCCGTTCGAGACGCCCTCACGCCCCCTCAAAACCCAGATTTCAGAAGAACAAACCCCGTCAAAATCGGGGCGCGCGAACTTCCGAAGGTACGGACGAAGTTTCCCGAACAGTACATCCCCTGACCTGAACCGGTTTTTCAAACTGATCTGCCCATCGATATCAACCGAAGACAGGATCTTTCCTGACGCACTTTCCAGGTTTTCCAATTCGATAACGATGGGGCTGCCGTTCTCTTTCCGGGGATCGAACTGTTCGCCCGCCCGGGTCGCGATCTCTGAAAACGGCTTCTCCTCCCAGTCCGGAAACTCCGACCCGTCCTCCCGCGTGAACCGCAATTCCTGCGAGAAGATCTTTTGCATCAGGCCCGTCTTGAACTGACGGAGCGCGTTGGCCTTTTGCCGCAGGGCGGTCAGCTTGGTGTCGATGGTTTCAAGAAAAGCAGCGATCCTGTCCTGCTCCGCCCGGGTTGGAACATGGAGCGGGATCTTCGCGAAATCATCAGGGTAGAGGCGCAGACGATCCTTGGTCAGCCCGTGTGAATAGGAGCGCAGCTTGTGCAGCATGCGCGACGTCTGGAACCAGTGATTGAAGAACTGGGGGTTCGTTTCCTGGGTCGGCCTCAGGACCACGTAGGCGGGGCTGACCATGCACTCTTCCGGGGCCACCCCGACCGCCCCCTGCCACATCCGCATCATGTTGTAGACGACATCGCCGGGTTGCGCCCGCAGGTTCTGACCATCCTGGGCATCGGCCTCCATGTGACGGTCAAGGCTGTCTCGTCGCACCATCCCCCGGTCGAGGGTCACGGAATAGATCGGAAGACCGGCTTGCCCGCGTGCGCGACTATGCTTGAGCGCTGCACCGGCGACGGTCGGCTCCCAGGGATCTCTAAAATCCGGGAAACGGATCTCGGGCGCGCTCATACCGGCGCCTCCAGCTCCAGCTCGGCGCAGAACCCCCGGATCCGGTCATCCACCTCGGCCATGTCCGCCTCGATCCTCTTCAGGTTCCCGGTGACCTCGGCGAGGTCCACCTCGGGTTCGGCCTGATAGGTGTCCACGTATCGCGGGATGTTCAGGTTGTAGCCGTTCTCCGCGATCTCTTCGCGAGTGGCGAGGTGGCTGAACCGGTCAACCTCGACCCGGTCCTGGAACCCGCCCACGATCCGGTCGATATTCGGCTCGTCGAGCCAGTTCTGGTTCTTGCCCCGGACGAATTCCGTCGAGGCGTCGACGAAGAGCACGTCCTCGGTCTCGCGGCATTTTTTGAAGACCATGATGCAGGTCGGGATCCCGGTTCCGTAGAAGATGTTCGCCGGCAGCCCGATCACCGCGTCGAGCCAGTTCTTCTCGCGGATGATGTGGTCGCGGATCACCCCCTCGGCCCCGCCGCGGAACAGCGCCCCGTGCGGCAGCACGACGGCCATCGCGCCCTTTTCGTCGAGATGGTGCAGCATGTGCGTGACGAAGGCGTAATCGGCTTTAGACGCCGGCGCGATGCGGCCGTAATCCGCGAACCGGTCGTCGGACTTGAACAGATCCTTCGCCGACCATTTCGCCGAGAAGGGCGGGTTCGCCACGATCGCCTCGAAGGTCTGCCCCTCGTGCATCGGGGTCTCCAGCGTGTCGTCCTGGCGCAGGTCGAAATTCCGGTAATGGACCCCGTGCAGGATCATGTTCATCCGCGCGAGGTTGTAGGTCGTCCGGTTCTGCTCCTGGCCGTAGAAGTCGCTGACCTCGTCCACCTCCCTGGCCACGCGCAGCAGCAGGGACCCCGAGCCGCAGGTCGGGTCATAGACGGACTTCAGGCGCGTCTTGCCCGTCGTCACGATGCGCGCGAGGATCGTCGAGACCGATTGCGGCGTGTAGAACTCGCCGGCCTTCTTGCCGGCCCCCGATGCGAACATGCCGATCAGGTATTCATAGGCGTCGCCCAGCACGTCGGAGTTCGCGTCCTCGAGGCGGAAGTCGATCTCGTCGAGATGGGTCAGGATCTTCGAGATCAGGGCGTTCTTGGCCTCCTCGGTCCGCCCGAGCTTGGTCGATGTGAGATCCAGGTCCTCGAACAGGTGGTCGAAATCGTCCTCGGCGGCCGTGCCCATGGTCGATCGCTCGATGTTGCCCAGGATCTCGGACAGCTGGGGCAGGACGAAGGCGCCGGGCTGGCGGCTCTCATGCGCGACGGCGCTGAACAGCTCGGACGGTTTCAGGAAGTAGCCGAGCGCCTCGGTGGTCGCGTGCTTGAGCTCGTCGAGGACGGCGCGGCCTTCCGCCGATGCCTCGTCGATCTCGGAGAACCGGATCCCGTCCTCCTTGAGCGCGTCATCGGCGTAGATGTGCAGGCGCTCGGAGAGGTACTTGTAGAAGATGAAGCCGAGGATGTAGTCCCGGAACTCGTCCGCGTTCATCTTGCCGCGGAGCGTGTTCGCGATCCCCCACAGGGCCTTTTCGAGGCGTTGCTTCTGCTCGTCGGTCATCCGGGTCCCCCTCAATCAGCGCGTGTGGCCGATTTTTCCCTTCCGTCTAAAGGGTTTCCCCTCTGTCGGCAATCGCGGCGGGGGAGATATCCACAATATCGGCGCCCGCCACTGCGCACGCGGACGCGTTTTTGCAGAGCCTGATATTTCATGACGGGCTTACACGAGAACGCGCCCAGCCTCGGCTATCTCGTCAGTCAGCCGGGAGCCGCCACGCGCGCCTTGTAGCGTCCCGCCGCAGCGACAAGCGCCGCTCCGGGCTCAGCGGGGGCGTCGAGCGCCGCGAAGAAGGCGGCATGGTCGACATCTTCGAGGCGGGTGTGCTCTTGCGCCTCAAGTAGGTCCGTCGCCTGGGGGCTGGGTGTTTCGTCAGTCGGCATCTGGCGGCTCCTTTGTGCTCGCATTCCTCAAGTGGTCTTACGGGATCAGGGTGAAATCGGCGCCGGTCGAATGGATATCAACACCCGCCCTCTCGCCCGGAACTCACCCACGCAACCTTGTCAGGGCGGGTCCGGTTCTCGCACCGTAAGGATGTTCGATAATTCGGGCAATGATGGAGATCCGGACCTTCAGGATGGCCCCGCACTCATGAGAGCGCGAGAAATCGCCCGTGAGCCGCTTCACGCGCCCCCGCGACAACCGAGCCGCTCAGCGCCCGGATCGCACTCACGCCCGCGCACAGCGCCTGTCCGGGGCCTTCGAAAACCGTCTCCCCTGGATTTTCCCCGGATATTCAGCCCCCGTAACACCCCGAAACGGCCCCTGTTACGTTAAAACCGTTCAAAAACAACGGCGTAACGGGTGTAACGCTGTAACACCCCATGAGTGTGTATACCTGCGCGGGGGTGTGTGGGCGCGTGCGGGCGCGTGCGTGCCTGCGCAGGGGAATATATATCTCTATATCTGTTACGCACGAGATATATATATATTTATCCTGAGATTTCAGTGATTTATGAGCGTAACATAAAGTGTAACGGGGGCGTAACGCCGTTACAGCGTTGTTTTCGTGGTATTTTCTGTAGCGGTATCGGCACCCGATCCGCCGAAAAACGGCCCGAAACCGTCCCGAACCGGGTAAAATTCGGCACTGACACGGCTTTTTGTCTGGAATATCAACGGCGTAACGCAGATAATTTTTATCCTACAGATTTCGAAGCGAAATCACCCTGTTCTGACACGGGATCCCGGTGCGCGGCCCAGTCCGGGGCGGGTAGAAAAGGAAGGGCGAGGCGCGCGGCCCAGATCGCAGGCCGGTTCTTCACGGATGAGTGGGGCGACGCGTACCCGAACCGTCCCGAGGCCCATATCCGTCGCCCTGTCGGCGGTCAGCTATCGCGGGGCAATGCCTATCTGATCAGATCGAGACGTCGGAATCGCACTAAACACCGGAAACGCAGCTCAAGCCGTTGCTCAGAGAAGCATTTCCCGAGAACGTACACGCATGAAACGCTAGAAACGCCCGCAAGCATAGAGCCATGCGCCGTAGAGCAGAATGTTCCCAAGCACCTGTCGCATCTCGCCCTGATCAGTCAAATAGCGACGTTTTGATCCCGGGCGGGGACATGCCGCCATGGATTACCGGATCCTTATGCGCGTCAGGCCTTCACCTTGACGTCCCGGATCGCCCGATTGACCCAGGCGAGACCGGCCAGCGCCAGCCCCAACCCGATAAAGGAGGCGACGCGGATCAGTCCCGTAAGCCCCTCCATGTCCACCAAGAAGACCTTCGCAATCGTGACCGCCGCCCCGGCCATCGCCAGGCGCCTCAGCCCGTCGGAGCCGCGCAGCCAGGCCAGCAGCAGGAGCCCGGCCGCCGCGAGCATCATCGCCACCGTGTAGCTGTAGAGCTCGGGCTGCGTCACGCCGGCCACCGACAGGTCGTCGCCGCGCCAGAACCGGCGGATCTCGAGACCGATATAGGCAGCCGCGTGGGATATGGACAGGACGATGAGGACGCCCCGGAACCAGCGCGGCGTGTTCGTGAGGAACCAGGCCCCCGCCGCGAAAATGAGTGTGATCGGCAGATACCCTGCGGCAAGCGTGTCGAACAGGATCGGCCCGTTGACCGTGCCATCGCCGAAGAAACTCTGGCTGTTCAGCGGCGTCAGGAGCGCCTCGCGAATGGTCAGGATCAACCCGCCCCCGGACAGGAACGCGGCGCCGAGAAACAGGCGGACCCACCACATGAACCTGTCCGAAATCCGAAGCCGGTAGAGCTGGACCAGGCCCGGAACGATCAGGGTCGCCGCGAAAAGCCCGTAGCTGACATGCAGCGCGCGCTCCCCGAGCAGGTGATAGATCTGGGTCCCGGCGGCAATCGCGCCGGCGCCCCAGACTGCGCTCTCCAGAGTGATCCGGGCCCCATCCCGGTCCCGGTCGAGAAGCACCCAGGCCGCCGCCATGAGCAGAATCGGCGAGACCTGGGCGAGCAGGGCGCCGCCAGCAGAGCCGTGCAGGGCTGGTAGAAGGGTCATGTCGTAAAGGAGCCGCCCGCCGATCAGGACCGTGCCCGCCTGAATCAGGAGCGAGAAACCGCGCAGCCGGTAGAGCCGGTCGAGCACCGCGAGCGCCACGAGTAGCGCGCCGAGCGCGGCCGTCAGGGCGGCCCCCGACAGAAGGATGAAAAACGCGTGCGCGATCATCACCGCGGACCCGGCCGCGACCTGCCCCGTGACCGGGCCGGGCCCAGTCTCCGCGCGAGCGGCCGGAACGACGAGCCCAGCCAGCGCGGCAGCGAGCCCGGCGACGATGAGGAACCAGGCCCCGTCCCCGAATGTCTGGGCCGGGGACCAGAGCGACTGGAGCGCGAGGGCGGTCGCGGCCGGGGCCCCGGGAACGAAGACGGACCAGAACGGGGCGGCGCGCGCAAGGCGCGGTCGCCGGGCGTAGACGCCGAGCAGCTGCGCGCCGATGACGAGACCGATCAGCGGGAGCAGGACGGGGGCCAGGTCACGAAAGGCGATCTCTGCGGTGGTCGAGCCCATCCGGCCTCCGGGCGGGGGCACGATGTCCGCCTGAGGCTGCGGCAGCATCACCGCGACCGCGTCGGACCCGGTCAGCCCCTGACCGATGATCATCCCGACCAGGGCGAGGACGAACGGGGCGAACAGGTCCGCCAGGGCCGGGGCGCGCGGCGCGACGAGGATCATCGCTGCGGCGGCCAGCGCCGCCCCCGCGGCGGTGACGGTGAACCCCGCAACTCCCGCGACGGAGCCCAGGGCGAGCAGGGACCCGGCGGCGAAGACCGCGCCTGCGGCCGCGATGAGGGTCGCAGGTACCGGCGCGTCCGCCCCGGGCCGCAGGAGTGCGGAAGCGCAGGCACCGTCGTGCCGCGGGATGACGGACCGGCCCGCGACCAGAAGGGCGATCGCGAAGACGAGCAGGACGAACACGGTCATGTGCCCGGTCAGGGGCAGGTTGAGATGGATCACCCACGCCATCCAGGAGGTCAGCCCCAGAGCGGTCAGGGTCAGCCCATGCCAGCCCCGGATCGCCCCGACGGCGGCGCCGGTGAGCGCGATCAGTGCCTGGTGATAGAGCAGCATCCCGGAGGTGTCCGGGGCCCCGTCGACGAAGAGCGGGGAGAGCGACGCACCGATCACCCCGCCATAGGCGAGCGCACGCCCGTGGAACCAACCCAGCAGGATCGCGCCGCCGGCGACCGCCGTGGTCGCGACAAGCGCCGTTCCGGGCCCGATCAGGTCATAGAGCGCGTGCGCGGCCGCCGGCGCGGCGAAGAGCGCGACGAGGCCGGACCCGGACAGGGTCGACGGGATCGCCCGGGTTGGCCCGGACACTTCGTCCCCGTATCGGCGCCGGAGCCATTCTCCGGACAGGATTAGGGCCGCGCCCAGGAGCGCGGCGCCGATCACCCGCATGCGAGGGCCCAGAAGCCCCGCCTCGACCCCGTACTGCACCATGAAGATCCCGCCGAGCGCGAGGGAGACCCCGGCGATCACGAGGGGCCAGTTCCAGATGAACGCGGAAAACAGGCCCCGGACACGGTCCGGGACCCCGAACGACGCGACGAGGCCCCTGATCCGGTCCGCCCAGGGCGCGAAGACCGGAGCCGACGGTTCCGGAGCGTTATCCCCCGTGCGATCCGCCTTCGGGGCCCGCGTCTCGAGGCCGACTTTCGGGGCCTTGACCTCCGGGGCCTCCGGGGCGTCCCCGGACAAACGATCGACCCGGGCCCCGAGGTCGCGGACTTGGGACCGGAGGCGGTAGACGAAGAACGCCAGGACGAGGATGAGGAGAAGTTCCATGTATGGCTCCGCGACAAGGGTCAGGGGGTGAGCGGCCGGATCAGTCGCCCTCCTGCCCGTCAAGTTTCCGGGAAATGGCCGTGGTGTCGATCACCGATTCATGCAGGAGCATGCTCTTCGGGGTTGCGCGCCGTCCCGCAAGGCTCATGGAAAATCCCCCCTCCCCGATCTTCTGCGGAAGAAAATGCAGCCGGTGCTCGAGGCTCCGTATCCAGCCATACGCGATGGCGGGATGTGACAGCTATGCACAGATCACGAAGACCATCTGCGACATCGGGATCAGCGAATGACTTTGAAAAGCGGTGAATTTTTTCTTTGTGACTTTCACGGTTTCATTCGATTCTCGTTCTTGATCAAGGCCCCCCGGGGTGGGCCCATTTGGATGTGGAGGCGAGAGATGAGCAGATTACAGCAAGTAAAGGTAAACGTAAGCGCCGCTGACCGCGCCCGCATCGTTGCAAGGGCTGAACGACGCGGTATGTCCATGTCCGGGTATCTGTCGAATGCCGCACTCGCGGACATCGAGAAACCTGGAAAAGATGAGCTTTTGCGTGACATCTGTGCGCGGAACAATGCCCGGGAAGCGATTGCGGAACTCGCATATGAAATCACGAAAAAGGTGACGGATCCGCTCAGCGTGCAACAGATACTTCTACGCCTGGATCGGATCGAATACGAGCTGGTTCTGGGGCTCTCTGATCGATCGCGGACGACAAAATGATCCTCGGTTGGTCTCCACATCAGGCAGGGACCGGTCACGGTGAACCAGCACGGTATTTTCTATCTCCACGTGTTGAGAAACGTGTCGGTTCATCACGCGAGTTGATCACCCGTGATCCTGCTCCGGAGCTACTTCTCGGAGATCCGGTTTTGTTCCAGAAGTCGGTTCAGTCGCTGAAGTTCAAGATGCGCTACCGCGCGGCGACTATGACTTTCTCAGAACCAGACATCGACGTCACCGCATTCAATCGTGGTGACCCGCAGCCGCGGCACGCGGCGGCGGCTTGCGCGGAAATCTTTCTCGAAATGGTGTGGGCTGGGGTCCCAAAGCGAAATCGGCTACCCGTACTGATCGGAACTCATTCTCATACCGGTCGCCTCGAGCTGAATTTTGCGCTTCCCCGTGGTGTGTGGAATTCGAAAGGGCAGGTCCGCAGCTTCAACCCGCATCCGCCGACCAAGGGAAGCCGAAACGATTTTGACGCCGTCGTCGACCTTCTGAATCAGCATTTCGGATACGAAGACCCACGTTGTCCCGATCGTGAGCGGCCGATCAAAACCGCGGATTGGATCGAGAAAACCGTCGCAGAAGCCGATAGAAACGGGACCGAGTTCACCCCGGCGTCCCCTATCCCTTTTCTCTGGTACATGCTGAAAATTCAGGAAAATGAAATCGAGACGCGTGACGACCTGCTTGATCGTATACGTGACCTGACAAAGGGAACAGACCTGGAAATCATCGATCGGACGGACGATGCTCTCGTCATCGACAATCCTGCGACATCCGGGGTGCCCATGGTTCTGCGGGGCCGACTGGTACGAGATGCACCGGTGTCTGATCTTGATGAAATCACCGTACGTCAGTCCATATTGCGACAATCTGATGCTCGCTTTCAGTCGCAATGGGAAAAGCGGGCCGAATGGAATTCAGAGCGTTACTCAAAAGGCGTCTGGAACATTGCCCACCCTGATCCTGCGGAAATCCTGAAAGCACCGCGGTTGCGTATCTCTTTACGCCACCCAGACTTCATAACAACTTCGAGCAACCGGCGGAGCGGCGCGCTTGCACGGCTTTCGGAATTTATCGCGAAACTTGCGGACAGACTGAATAACCAGCTCATACTGGGCCCAGCTTTACCATCAGTCATCGACGCCTTGAGCGTTTCGATAGGCCACCTGAATAAAACATTGGAGGAACTTAATGACCGGATCCGGCAGCGAAATGACGTCTCAAGAAATGGAAGCGCTTATGCGCGAGATGATCGATCTTCTCAAAAAGGTCTTGCAGAACAGCGGTTCGGCAAGGGCATCGGAGCAGATCGACGAATTGATCCGCGGGCTACATGCCGTCGAACGGCAGATGAAGTCTACGGTGAGTGCCCTTCAGCGGTTGGCAACGCCGGAAACCGAATTGTCGAACATCGAGCAGCGGCTGGAGCGGCAGGGTCAACAGATCCGGGAAATTCATGGCGGACTGAACTGGTTAGTCGGGAGCTTGGGCTGCGTGGACGACCGCGACGAATAGACCTGCTGATGGCGGCCTTGCGAACACGCGACGCTGTGCTGCCGAACGAAGGCGTGGCGGTCATGCTGATTGTCGCGCGGCACTCTAGGAGAACCGCGGTTCGTCTGAAGTCCGAACAATTTACGGTGTATCTATCGCAGGACGGAGTAGAGGTCGAAGAAGGCTCAATCGAGCTACGACGGGTTGAAAAGTTGCGAGAATTATTTCTAGAAAGCCTGATGGGACACGTCAATAGAGGGAAAACAGCTTCTGAAGATCACTCTCCGGCGCCCGACATGTAACGTGTGAGGGGATAATCGCCGAGCTTTATTATTGCCACTGCTCCACACTGACATAAACGGATAATCATTGTGACGCCGACTGCGTGCTTCTTCAGGAAGCATCTCGAGAATGCTACCCATTATGCTACGCAAAACGCAACGCGGAAATAACTTAAACCACTGATTTAAAAACATAAAATTATGACAGGGGCAGATCGGGAAGGACTGTCTCTCCGCCAACCACCCCTGAAATCGTTGATAAAAATGGCCGGCAGGCCACATTACCCCACATAGAGCCCCACATAGCAAAAACGCTAGGCGAGGCTTTGCGCGGGGCCGACCTCTTGTTGCATCTTTAGCTTTGAGGCAAACATCTTTCCCCGCTGGTCCCGGCTCGCCCTCTGCTGGACTGTTGCACGCGCGCCGCGCTTAGTTAGCGCGCTCATCCCAGACAACGCGAGGTGCGGGATAGAGCGAATCAAGCCGGACGGCCCGCTAAGCATTCCCGATAGAAACTATCAGATGACGGCAGTCAGCCCAAAGCGGACGCGGTTTCACCGACCGTCGCGCTTGCAGCATTTGGAACGGAGGGCGGATTTTGGCCATGAGTGGCGTGATGCGGGAATGGCAGCTCCCCGAGTCAGCTCACTTGCTTGAACGCGATGTATCCGAAGTGGACATGAATAGTGGTGGTGATGTCGATAATCTCGGCGCCGTCTTTAGAACTTCCTGTGCGCTGGCGCGCCCACTCGACGGCATATGCCCGCGATGTGAACCAGCCAGGGCGGCCGCCTTTCGCTCAGAGCTTTACTCGCCGCAACCGCAGCGCGTTCGAGATGACGGAGACCGACGACAGGCTCATCGCTGCCGCCGCGATCATGGGTGACAGCAGCAGCCCCATGACCGGATAGAGTATGCCTGCCGCGATAGGCACGCCGGCCGCGTTATAGGCGAAGGCGAAGAACAGGTTCTGGCGGATGTTGCGCAGCGTCGCCACGGCCAGTTTGCGCGCCCGCACGAGCCCCACCAGATCGCCGCGCATCAGCGTTATACCCGCGCTTTCCACGGCAACGTCGGCGCCGGTGCTCATGGCGATGCCCACGTCCGCCGCTGCCAACGCGGGCGCATCGTTCACGCCGTCGCCAGCCATCGCCACCGACGCGCCCTTCGCGTGCAGCTCCTCGACCAGCTTCTGCTTGTCCTCGGGCAGAACGCCGGCGCGCACCTCGTCGATGCCCAGTTGCCGCGCAACGGCCTCGGCCGTGCGCTGGTTGTCGCCAGTCGCCATGATGATGGTCAGTCCGAGCGCATGCAGATCGCGGATCGCACTTTCGGTGGTCTCCTTGATCGGGTCAGCCACGGCGACGATTCCGGCAAGCGTGCCCTCGACGGCAACGAACATCGCCGTCTTGCCATCCGCACGAAGCGTGTCTGCCCGCGCTTCGATGTCCTTGGTCTCGAGTCCGAGAACGTGCATCATCGCAGAGTTGCCGAGCGCCACGCGACGTCCATCGACGGTGCCGTGCACGCCCTTGCCCGTTACGGCTTCGAAATTCGCGGCGCTGCCGAGCGACAGGCCCCGATCCCGCGCTCCCGCGACAATCGCCTCGGCCAGGGGATGCTCGGAGCCGCGCTCCATCGCGGCGGCAAGGCCCAGCACCTCCGCCTCGTCGCCCTGTAGTGCCACGACATCGGTGAGGGCCGGCTTGCCCTCTGTCAGCGTGCCGGTCTTATCCACGATCACGGTATCGACGCGGGCCATGCGCTCCAGCGCCTCGGCGTCCTTGATCAGCACGCCCGCCTGTGCGCCGCGCCCTGCGGCGGTCGTGATCGAGATCGGCGTGGCGAGACCCAGAGCACAGGGGCAGGCAATGATCAGGACAGAGACGGCCGAAGCGATTGCAAAGGCCAACGCCGGGTCGGGACCGAAGGCAAGCCAGGCGAAAAACGCAGCGATCGCCACAGCGACGACCGTCGGTACGAAAATCGACGAGACCCGGTCGGCCAACCCCTGGATCGGCGCGCGAGATCGCCGTGCGCCTGCCACCATTTCAACGATCTGGGCCAGCACAGTGTCGGCACCGACCTGCGTCGCCCGGATCGCCAAGGTGCCGTTCTTGTTGATCGTTCCTCCCGTAACGCGATCGCCTTCTGTTTTTTCTACGGGCACAGGCTCGCCGGTGATCATGCTTTCATCAACCGACGTGCGCCCCTCGATCACCTCGCCATCGATCGGTACGCTGTCGCCCGGTCGCACGCGCAAGAGGTCGCCTTCCACGATGTTCTCCAACGGCGCGTCGTATTCCGTGCCATCCTCCAGGATGCGTCGGGCGGTCTTTGGCGCGAGGTCCAGGAGTGCGCGGATCGCGTCGCCGGTCCGCTCTCGCGCGCGCAGTTCCAAAACCTGGCCGACGAAGACCAGCGCAATAATGACGACCGCCGCCTCGTAATAGGTGCCGACCCCGTCGCCCATACGGTATTGCTCGGGGAACACTTCTGGCGCGAAGGTTGCGACTAGCGAATAGACATAGGCCGCGCCGACCCCGAGTGAAATCAACGTCCACATGTTGGGAGACAAGTTCCTGAACGAGTCGAGCCCGCGCCGGAAGAATGGTAGCGCCGCCCAAAGGACGATGGGCGTGGCAAGGACAAATTCCGTATAGACCGACAACTGGTGACCCATCCAGCCACGCACGTCGAGCCCCACGAATTCGCCCATGGTGATCACCATCAGCGGCACAGCCGCCGCCGCGCTAATCCACATCCGGCGGGTGAAGTCCGTCAACTCCTCGCTGGGCTCGTCCGAGGGCACCATCGGCTCCAGCGCCATGCCGCAGATCGGGCAAGCTCCGGGCGCGTCGCGGATGATCTCGGGGTGCATGGGACAGGTGTACTGGACGTCCGCGGGGGCGGCCTTCTTCTTCCCTGCGGCGCGGCCCGACGCGTAGTGCCACGGGTCGGCCTTGAAATTGGTCTGGCATTTCTCGGAGCAGAAATGGAAGGTCTCGCCCCGGAACTCCGCGTGCCGCCCGTCCGGCTTGACCGCGACACTCATCCCGCAGACCGGGTCCTTCGCCGTCTCGGTTCCTGCGGGTATGTCGGACGCCGCGTGATGATGATCGTGGTCCATGCTGTGCGCACCTTTCTGGTTCGGTCGCAGTGTCACGCCTCCAGCGACTGGAAGCTCAAGTCACTTTTGATGGTGGTCGGGATGGCCTTCTGTGATCGGATTGCGCGCAAGAAAGACCAGCTCGAACAGGAACACCAACGCCATGCCGGCCGCGCCAAGTACGACGATCAACGGATCGGACTGCCACTTCATCGCGGCGAAGGCGGCCAGCACCACCATGTCGAGCATGATCGCCGTCAGCAGCACCCAGCCGCGCGCGCCGATCTCCCGGCGGAGATGCCGGAACACGCCAAAGTGAACGATGATGTCCATCACCAGGTAGAAGAAGACGCCCAGCGACGCGATCCGGCCGAGGTCGAAGAACACGGTCAGCGCCGAGCCGATGACGACGGTGTAGATCAGCATGTGGCGCTGGATCCCGCCCGACATGCCGAAATGGCTGTGAGGGATCATCTTCATGTCGGTCAGCATCGCCAGCATGCGCGACACCGCAAAAATGCTGGCCAGCAGCCCCGAAGCAGTTGCCACCGCCGCGAGAAGCACCGTGAGAAGGAAACCCGCTTGCCCGAGCGCGGGTTCTGCCGCCTCGGCCAGGGAATAGTCGCGCGCTTCGATGATACGGTCGATGGTCAGGCTCGACCCGACACCGAAGGCGACCAGCAGGTAGACGACTACGCAGAGCGTGATCGAGATCGTGATCGCCCGGCCCACATTGTGGTGCGGGTCAGTGATCTCGGCGCCGCTGTTGGTGATCGTGGTAAAGCCCTTGAAGGCCAGAATGGCCAGCGCAACGGAGGCGACAAAGCCGGTTGCGGTGAACTCGTGGCCGACCTCGGAGGCGGCGGCAAAGCCGACGCCGCTCGACCACAGGGCCGCAATTCCGAAGATCGCGATTCCGCCGATCTTGATCACGGCCATCACCAGCGAGAAGAGCCCGACCGACCGGTTGCCGGCAACGTTCACGAAGAAGGCAAACAGGATCACTGCGACGGCGATGACCGGTACCAGCGGCCCCTCCGTGATGTCGAAGGGTCGCAGAACATAGGTCGCGAAGGTTCGCGCCACGAGACTCTCGGCGATCACCATCGACAGCGCCATCAGCATCGCGGCGCCCGCCGCGATCGCCGTCGGCCCATAGGCTTTCGTCAGGATCATCCCGATGCCGCCCGCGGACGGAAAGGCGTTCGACATCTTGGCGTAGGTGTAGGCGCTGAACGCGGTCACGATTGCACCGACGATAAAAGACAGCGGGAAGAGCGGCCCGGCAAGCTCGGCGATCTGCCCGGTCAGCGCGAAGATGCCCGCGCCGATCATGACCCCGGTGCCCATGGCCACCGCGCCGGGCAAGGTGATGCTGTTTTTCCGATATTCGGAACTCATGACACGTCTTCCTTTCGATCGGTTTCAGGTGCGTCGGCATTCCCGGGTGTGCCACGGCGGAGCGCGAGGACGACCAGGGGAAGCCCCGTCATCAGCCCCAGCCCGAGCGCAATCCATTCCGTGCCGCCGAACGCGCCCTCCATCGCGGCGCTGCCGAAATGCGCGAGCGCGAAGCTTGCGGGCAGGATGCCTGCCATCGTGGCCAGAGCAAACCGCCAGAAGTGGAGCCGGCTGAGACCCGCAGCATAACTCATCGCGTCGAAAGAGACGAAGGGCAGAAGTCGGCTCGCGAAGACCGTGAGCGTCAATGCGTTCTGCGAGCCAAGCAGGCCGTAATCGGCCTTGTCGCCAAGAAGGCGCTCGACGGGCCCGCGCCCTAGCCCACGAGCGATGAGGAACGCGACAAGCGCGCCGATCTCGGCCCCCAAAGCGACATAGACGGTGCCGGCATAATGTCCGTAGGCTGCCCCTGAAGCCAGCGCAATCGGCGCGCTTGGAATGGGGCTG
This sequence comes from Roseovarius tibetensis, assembly GCF_050896375.1. Lineage (NCBI taxonomy): Bacteria > Pseudomonadati > Pseudomonadota > Alphaproteobacteria > Rhodobacterales > Roseobacteraceae > Roseovarius > Roseovarius tibetensis. The sequence goes on along the minus strand of NZ_JBPBBB010000039.1, from coordinate 10,128 downwards.
GCAACGACCGCAACCGTCATCAGCGCGATCACCGCGAGCGGACCCCACGGTCCGGTCGCCGCGATCCAGGCCTGGACCGTGGCCCGGTCGATGTCGATCGCCCACCAGCCTGCAGTCCAGGCAACAATGCCCAGGACAACAAAGGCGCCTATAATCCAAACAGCTATCTTGCCGAAGAACGATAGGCCCGGCCCAGGATTGCCATTCTTGTCGGACATGTCAGCTGAGCTCGTCCGGCAGTGAGGCGAGCGACGTGGCACGCGGAACAACGGGCAGCCTGGCAGCAAGCCAGCCCGGGCCTCCGCGCGATCCCAGCATTCCCTCGGAAATGTCCACGTAGCCCTCGTAGCCAGCTTGCCGGAGCGCGCGGAGCAAGGCGGCCGAACGACCGCCAGTCGCGCAGATCAGGCCAACATCACGCGAGCCGGCCAGCGCTTTCGCCGCGAACAGGCGATCGGGGAAACGGTCCTCGTGCATGCTGATCGGCCAGATTCCGGCGCCGACGCCGGTTTCCAGCCATTCCTCCCGCGACCGGATGTCGATCACGCGTGCACGGTCTGCAAGACGGGCGTCATGGGCTTCGCCGGCCGACCAGATGGTTCGAGCCTGTGCGTAGAGCCGAGAACTGGCGAGGGCGATCGGCGAGGCCGCCAGCCCGAGAACGAAAACGCGCCGACCCGGAACTATTTTCATCAGTTGCCACCTTCAGGCTTCATCAACGGCGCGGATCAGCATGTCGCGGACCTGGCCGGCCACCTTGTGCAGCTCGGCATTGTCCACCGCCTGCATCGAGGCCACCGGGTCGATGGCGCTCACCTCGGTGCCGCCCTCGACGGAGCGCAGGATGACATTGCAGGGCAGCATCGCGCCGATCCGCGGCTCTAGGCCCATGGCTTGCCATGCCATCTCCGGATTGCAGGCGCCGAGAATTTTGTAACCCTCCATGTCCTTGTCGATCTTATTTTTCATCGTGGCCTCGACGTCGATTTCGGTCAGAACGCCGAAGCCTGCATCGGTGAGCGCCGCGCGCACGCGGGCCTCGGCGGCGTCGATATCGGCCTCCGCCATCAGGCGGTCATGTGTGTATGCCATTCTGTCTGTCCTTTCATGGTTGAGGCCCGGCCCCGCATGGTGGGGCACCGGGCAAGGGGTGGGGAAAGGTGGGCTCAGTCGTTGCCCATCATGCCGCCGTCGCCCTGCATACCGCCGTTCTGTCCGGGCATCATTCCGTCGCGCATCGTCTCCATGCGCTCCATCATGTCAGCGGGTTTGACAATCTCTTCCATCGTCACCGCGCCATCGCCATCGTCGTCGAGGAACTGGAAGCGGTCCACCATGGTTTCGCGAACGAGGGCGCTGTGGAGGCTCTCGAATTCGGCGAGAGACAGAGTTTCGTCGCCATCGGCGTCATATTCCGCCAGCAGGGCCTGCAGACCTTCATGGGCTTCCTGCGATGTCACCGTACCATCGCCGTCCGTGTCGAACCGCTCCATCGTCGCGGCCATGTGCGACGGGCCGCCGCCCATCATACCCATGCTACCCATCGGGCTGCTACCCCCCATCATCTGCGCGTGCATCCGCTTCATCATCGGCATCATGTCATGATTGCCGGCGCCCTTGTCCTGGGCACCTGGCGCGCCCGGGCCACCGTGGCCATGATCGCCCGCTGCCAGCGCAGCGCCGCCAAGCGACATCAGAATGGCGGTAGCCGCCGCGAGTTTCGCTCTGGTTTTCATGTCTGTATCCTTTCTTGTGTGAAACGCCCCACTGACATGGGATACGTAGTAGGGACCGCCAAGGCCGCGTCATTTCCGATTTTGTATCCGTTCGTCGCAACAAGGATGCCTGATACAAAGCGTTACAATCGCGGTGCTGACCTCGTGGCGCCACCCTGCCAAATGAGAAGGGATGAACAGCTTGCCGCATATCCTCGTCGTCGACGATCACCGCCAGATACGGGTTTCGGTCACGCGATTTCTGGAACGCAACGGCATGCGGGCGACGGCGGCGAAGGATGCCCGGGACATGGACGAGAAGCTCGCGAAAGGTCACTTCGACCTGATGGTGCTTGACGTCATGATGCCGGGCGAGGACGGGTTGTCGGTCTGCAAGCGCCTATCGACCGAGAAACGGCTGCCGATCATCATGCTCACGGCGCTTGGGCAGGATCACGACCGGATCGTGGGGCTGGAGATCGGCGCGGACGACTACCTGCCGAAACCGTTCAACCCGCGCGAGCTTCTCGCTCGGATCAAGGCGGTCCTGCGCCGCGCACCAGAGAAGAGGAGCGAGGCCGGAACGCTTTCAGGCCGTATCCTGCGCTTTGGCGGGCTGACGCTGGATGCCGACGCCCATGTCCTGACCGATCGAGACGGCAATCACGTGCAACTGACGACGGCAGATTTTCGGCTGTTGACGGTCCTTCTGGCGCGTCCGCGCACGGTCCTGAGGCGAGAGCAGCTTCTCGATCTCACGGTGGGGCGCGCGGCGGGGCCGCTCGATCGCACGATCGACAACCAGATCAGTCGGCTACGGCGCAAGATCGAGGCCGACCCCTTGCGCCCGACGCTCATCACCACCGTCCGGAGCCAAGGCTACAGTCTGAACGCGGATGTCGAGGTGATCGCGTGACCCGGCCGCGCATGGGCAGCCTGCGCGCGCAGCTCGTGATCCTGATCCTTGGGGCGCTGGCCATGGCTCAGGCAGTCAGCCTTTGGCTCTTCGCGGACGAGCGCAGCCTGGCCGTCCGCGCCGCTTTGGGCTTCGAGGCGGCCGGACGCGCCGCCAATGTCGTGCGCTTGCTGGAAGAGGCGCCGCCCGATCTTTCCGCGTCCATCGTGCGGGCGGCGAATTCGCCGCTCGTGCGGTTCGACCTGGCGCCCGCCCCGAGCGTCACCGCGCCTGACCATCACCACGCAGCCTACATCGAAACGAGGGTCCGCGCATTGCTTGGCGACGGCTTCAGCCGCGACATCCGGGTCAACCTGAGGGACACCGCCGTCCCCCTCCATCCGATCCCGAACCTGTCTCCGCAAATGGCCCAGATGCATCAGGAGATGATGCGTGGCCGGATGCAGGCGGTCGAGCTGACCCTGTCTATTGCGCTGTCCGGGGGCCAGTGGCTGAACGTCGACACCCGGTTCGAACGCCCGCCGTTGCAGTGGCCCCTGTCGTCCTTCCTTGTCTTCGGGCTGACGGCCGCGTTGATACTTGTCGCGGTGTTCTGGTTCGTGATGACCCGCCTGACCGGGCCCCTGCGGGATCTGTCGCGCGCCGCCGACAATCTGGGGCGCGGCGACGCGCGTGAGCCGTTGCCGGTCTCCGGTCCTGACGAGGTGCGCGACCTCACCCTCGCGTTCAACCGCATGCAGGACCGGCTGACGCGCTTTGTGGCGGATCGCACCCGCATACTCGCCGCGGTCAGCCATGATCTGCGCTCGCCTCTCACGGCGATGCGGTTCGATGCCGAACTCGTAGATGACGCGGAGACCCGCGAGAGCTTGATCGCTTCCATCGACGAGATGCAGGCCATGGCCGAGGCCACGCTCAACTTCGCCGAGGGGCTGGCGGGGCGCGAAGCCTCGGAGGTCGTCGACTTGCCCGACTGGCTCGAAACACTCGCAGGTGAGAAGGCCTCGCCTTTCGAATTGACCGGTGGCCCGCCGATGACGGTACGCATTCGCCCCCGCGCCTTGCGCAGGGCCGTTCGCAATCTGGTCGAGAATGCCACCCGCTACGGGCGCGGCGCGACAGTCGGCTGGTACCGCGCGGGCGGCGATCTGGTGATCGAGGTCACCGATCATGGCCCCGGAATCCCCGATGATGAACTCGAGGAAGTGTTCGCGCCGTTTCACCGTCTTGAAGCGTCCCGCTCGCTCGAAACCGGGGGGCACGGGCTCGGCCTTGCCATCGCGCGGGCGATCGTGCGCGGGCACGGTGGCGACATCCGGCTCGAAAACCGTCCCGAAGGCGGGTTGAAGGCGTCGATCTTCATTCCGCTGGCGGGGGACGAAGCTGTCGATGACCAGCCAAAATAGAAGGAGGCATGAAATGAGGCGAACGGCAATCTGGGCCATCACGGGTCTTGCGGTTCCGACACTGGCCGTGGCGGACCCCGGAGAAAACGGGCAGGAAGGATATGGTCACATGATGTGGGGTGGCGGATACGGCATGTTCGGCGGGCTTATGATGATCCTGTTCTGGGGTGTCGTCATCGCCCTGATCGTCTTTGCAGTGAAATGGTTCACCGACAATCAGGGCGGCGGAACCCGCGGAAAGCGCGACGCGCTCGACATCCTGCGTGAACGCTTCGCCTCGGGTGAGATCGACGAAGAAGAGTTCGACCGGCGGCGCAAGGCGCTGGAACAGTGACGCGGCTGCGGGACAAGCATCACGGCACATAAACAGACCGGCATGCGGAGCTTTATGCCTAGGTCTCCTGACTTCCAGGTCATCCTTCTCACCGTCTCCCTGAACTTACCGAACGATAGGTGCCCCGTCCGGGCAGTGCTGTAGGATACACTCTGATAAAAAAAACATGGGGTTGTCAGGTTGCAAGGTCGACGAGGGCTAGTAGGAAACGCTTGAAATATCGCGTGGTCTGAAACGACAGCACCCCGCCGGGTGACGATTTGGATTGCAAAAGATCACAGGCAATGAAGGGACAAACAAAATGGACAAACTCGGGCTTCTCGTCGGTGGTGTCCTTTTTGGCGGGCTTGGCTTGGCGATTTGGCAGTCCATGCAGCCGGCCGAGCAAACGGCGGGGTCCATGGTTCATCCGGATCCAGCTTCGTTGACCGACATGGCCGAGGGTGCGCGGATCGTCGAGGTTCAGCTTCCCGCGCAGTTGTCGCCAGAGGCGACGATCGGCAAGCGCGCCTTCGAGGCCAAATGCGCATCTTGTCATGGGGACAACGCGGCCGGTCAGAATGGGGTCGCGCCGCCGCTGGTTCACCGCACTTACGAGCCGAGCCATCATTCCGACGAAGCCTTTCAGATGGCAGTTCGGAACGGCGTGCGCGCGCATCACTGGCCGTTCGGCAACATGCCTCCGGTCGAGGGTCTGACCCGCGCAGACGTTCAGTATATCGTGCGCTATGTCCGTGAGGTGCAGCGCGAGAACGGGATCAATTGATGCGGGTGCTGTCGTTTCTTGACGCGCACGGGGGTCTTGTCGCGGCGCTCATGATCGCGCTAGCGGTTCTGGCCGCTCCGGCGCCCGGGTTTGCCGACACGGCGGATGCCCATTCGGATATCGCTGCGGCGTCGGAAGACCATGACATGGTGGGCGGGCACGCGGCGCAGGACGGTGCAGGCGACCGGTCCTGCCATCCCGACCCGAGTTGTTCCCCCGCCGCCATTCTGCTGACTCGCCAGATATCGGGGGCACAAGGTTTCCGGACCGTGCGTCAGTCACTCGCGAAAACTACAATACGCGGGAGAAATGCGCCTGTTCACCTGCCACCTCCGCGTAGCTGGGCCGTGTCACGACCGCATTCCCTGAACGACACTCAGACATGAGAGACCAAGACATGATCAAGACTTCTCTGACCAGCACCGCCCTTGTGGCCAGTCTGACCGCATCCATCGCAGTTGCCAGCCCCGGCCATGACAGCAGCATCGGCGAGCCCGGCGAAACGGCACAGGTCGACCGCACGATCACCATCGAAATGGACGAAATGAAATACAGCCCCAAGACCATCGAGGTCGCACCCGGCGAGACGATCCGTTTCGAGGTCATCAATGTCGGTCGCGCGGTGCACGAGTTCAACATCGGCACGAGCGAGACCTGGGATGGGCATCTTGGCGAAATGCAGAGGATGATGCGCGAAGGCATGATGACCGCAAGCAGCCTCAACCATGACAAGATGATGGAAGCCGGCATGATGCATGACGATGCCAACAGCGTCCTTCTGGAGCCGGGGGATACAGGCGAGGTCATCTGGACCTTCCCCGAAGGCGGCGAGATCGGGTTCGCCTGCAACGTCCCCGGCCACCGTGAAGCCGGCATGGTGGGCGATTTCGGGATGGGTCACGACTCCTGACGTTCAAATGACTGGGGCCGGGCGAGACCTTCGCCCGCCCCGATACTACTCTGGAGATTTTGACCATGCCGACACGACGCGCCTTCCTTGGACAAACCGCCGCCGTTCTGGGCCTGGCGGCAAGCGGTCGGCAGGTGTCTGCCGCCTCACACGCGCCCGCGACCCTGACAGCGCGCGAGGCCACAGCACAGCTCGCCCCCGAAGGTTATCCGGCGACATCCATCTGGGGCTATGAGGGCCGCGCCCCCGGTCCGGCGATCCGAGTGCTTCAGGGCGAAAGGGTGCGGCGGCGGCTGGTCAACGACCTGCCCGAGCCGACCTCGGTCCACTGGCACGGGATCCGCATCGACAACGCGATGGACGGTGTCTCGGGCCTGACGCAGGAAGCTGTCGCGCCGGGACAGGCGTTTGACTATGACTTCGTGGCGCCCGATGCCGGAACCTACTGGTATCATGCGCACAATCGGTCCTGGGTGCAGGTCGCCCGCGGCCTGCACGGGCCGCTGATCGTGGAAGAGGCCGACCCACCCGAGGTGGATCACGAGGAGACCCTCGTTCTTGACGACTGGTTGCTTGATCCCGAAACGGCCCTGATCGACGACAGTTTCGATCAGCCGATGGCGATGAGCCATGGCGGCCGGATCGGAAACCTGATCACAACCAACGGGCGTTTCGACCTGTCCATCCCGGTCGCGCGGCACATGCGTCTGCGCCTGCGGATCATCAACGCGTCGAATGCGCGGATCTTTCCGTTGCAGCTTGGAGGTTTGCGTGGCTGGGCCGTCGCGCTCGACGGCATGCCACTTGCCGTGCCTGAACCTCTGGAGGACGTCCTCGTCCTCGCCCCGGCGCAGCGTGCCGACCTGATCGTCGATGTGACGGCCGAAGCGGGCGAGACCGCGCATCTTGTCCGGATCGGCGATGACGACCGGCCCGCCTCGCAGGTGGCGTTCCCCGTGTCCGGCACGGCCACGCAGTCACCGCGCGCGGCACCGGCAGTCCTGCCACCCAATACCGGCGATGGCCTCGGGTCGCTGGCTGATGCCCGACCTTTGCGACTGGTGATGTCGGGCGGCGCCATGGGCCGGATGGACAGCGCCCTCCTGGGTGGAGAGCGTCTGGGCTTTCGCGCGCTTGCGGCGCAGGGACGGTTCTGGGCCTTCAACGACATGGCCGAGATGACGCAGGTCCCGCTGGCCGATCTTTCCATTGGTGAGCCGGTCCGGTTGGAGATCGTCAACGAGACCGTCTTTCCCCACGCCATGCATCTGCACGGGATGCACTTCCGCGAAATCCGCGACGGTAGGACCGTCGGCCCGATGCGCGACACGCTTCTGTTGGCTGCGCAAGAGACGCGCGAGATCGGCTTTGTCGCGGACAATCCGGGCGATTGGCTGTTTCATTGCCACATGCTCAGCCATGCGGAAAGCGGGATGATGACATGGCTGCGCGTGACATGAAGACTTCGGTCCTGATCGCCGTGCCCGTGGCGCTTGGCCTTGCCGGGGTTGGCGGGTGGCTGGCGCTGCGTGACGCGCCGCGACCCGCCCGCGATCCCAACATGCCGGTGATGCCGGCCACGGTGGATATCGCGCAAGGAGAGACGCTTTATGCCCGGAGCTGCGCCGCCTGCCACGGTGCCGACCTCGAAGGCCAGCAGGATTGGCGAACCCCCGATGCGGATGGGCGTCTGCCCGCGCCGCCTCACGATGAAACCGGCCACACCTGGCACCATCCCGACCGGGTCCTGTTTCAATACACCAAGCTCGGTGGACGAGAAGCCCTGGCGCTGCAAGGGGTGGAGTTCGACAGCGGCATGCCCGCATTCGGCGATGTCCTGACGGATCGCGAGATCTGGACCATCCTCGCCTACATCCAGTCGACATGGCCCGAGCGCGCCGGCGCCGTGCAGGCCGAACGCACTGCCGCCGATCTGGCGAAAGAAGGAAACTGACATGAGAAAAATCATTACACGGATCGTGGTGGCACTTTCGCTGGCGCTGCCCCTGCAGGCGGCAGCCCAGGACCTGTCCGAGGACAGGGTGCGCGAACTGGTCCTGGAAACCATCCGCGAAAACCCCGAGATCGTCATGGAGGCCGTCGCGATCCTGGAATCCCGGGTGGCCGAGGCGCAAGCGGCGTCGCAGACGGAGATGCTTGCCCGGGAACGCGATACGCTTGAACGCGACCCCAATGCGCCGGTCTTGGGCAATCCGGATGGCGATGTCACGGTGGTGGAATTCTTCGACTACAATTGCCCCTATTGCCGTCGTGCCAAGCCCGAGATCGAGGGCCTGCTCGAGGCCGATACAAGTGTGCGCCTTGTCAATCGTGAATGGCCCATTCTTGGCGAAGGATCGGTTTTTGCCGCCCGCGCCGCGCTGGCCGCGCGCGAACAGGACCTCTACGAGGAGTTCCATTGGGCGATGATGGGCATGAACGGCCGCGCCGAAGAATCTTCTGTCCTTCGGATCGCAGAAGACCTCGGTCTCGATATCGCGCAATTGCGCCGCAATATGGAAGCACAGGAGATCGACGCGCACATCCAGACATCGATGCGTCTGGCGCAGGCTCTCGGCATCACGGGCGCGCCATCGTTCGTGATCGGCGACGCCCTTGTTCCCGGTGTCGTGGATGCCGATCAGTTGCAAACGCTTGTCTCCGATGCACGAGATCTGGAACGATGAATGCCACCGAAAAGAAGGGCCTGACCCGGCGCCATTTCATCGTGACCGCATCCGCGTTGTTCTCGCCGCCCATCGCAGGGCCACTTCTGGCCGATTCCTGGCCGAGCGAGGCGCAGAAAAGCGCATGGGATGCCGAAGTGACACCGCCGTTCTTTGACTTGGAGACCTCCAACCCTTGGGGCCTCGATCCACGCTTTCTTCCACAGCGGGTCGAGGCGCGCGCGGGCCTTGTTCCGGGGAACATCCACGTGGATGCGATTGCCCGCTACCTCTATCACATCGAGGAGGGCGGGACGGCCATGCGCTATGGTGTGGCCATCGCACGCGGCAATCTCTACGAGCCCGGCACCTACACGATCCGGCGCAAGGTCCGGTGGCCACACTGGACGCCGACGCGTTCCATGATCGAACGCGATCCGGAGCTTTACGCGGACGTCGCCGACGGAGTGGAACCAGGTCCAAGTAATCCGCTCGGCTCACGCGCGCTGTATCTCTATGTCGGCGAACGCGACACCTATCTGCGGATCCATGGCTCGCCGGAGCCCCGCTCCATCGGCGGACGTGCAAGTTCGGGCTGCGTGCGGATGGTCATGGCCCATATCAACGCGCTCTATCCGCAGGTTGAAACAGGCGTGACGGCCTACTTGCATCCGCCGGAAGACCATGTCAGCGCCCAGAGTTGAGCACCAAAGTCGACACGCCGAGAGAGCCCGGCGAGCCGACCGCACGGAAAGGACTTGAATTGACACGGAAATTCATCGTCGCCTCCGCGTCCTTGGCCATTCTGAGCGGATGCACCGCCGTCGTTGGCAGCGGCGACGAGGACCCCGACATCATTCCCGAGCAGGTTGCCGCCTTGGCAGCCCCCTACCAGGACGTCTCTACGGCGCGCCTTCTGCCACGCGACAGATGCTACTGGTATCTTCACGAGGGACCGGTCGAAACAACCCTCTTGCCGCTCAGAACCATCGACGGGCGACCGATCTGCGCTGCGCGAGAGGAGAAAACTGCATTATAGTTGGTTTTTCCCGCCGGTTTACTGCTTCCAATTCCTGCCGAGCAGCTACACGCTCACTCGCTATCGCGCGCACCCCGGGTTATGCCCAGTCAAGAGGTCACCTCATGCAAATAGAAAATTTTTCGGTCAGGCGATTTTCGTCTCTGAGCCAGGCATCGAAACGGCTCGTCACTCGTGGCAGATATCTGATCTTGGTACCTGAATTACACCGCATGGCCCCCGGAAAGCTCTAAGACAGGCTCTTGGAGGGGCGTAATAAGGGGCTAGAAGTGATGCCCTAACCGGTCAATAAGACCTGAGGGCACCTCTAAAAATTGCCCTGAACCCGGCGCTACGGTATGATCGGGGTGGCAAACCGGAATGGGGGTAAGACGAT
>NZ_JBPBBB010000038.1:0-25296 GCF_050896375.1 Roseovarius tibetensis | reverse complement strand
ATCCGCGCAGCTCCCCGGCCATGGCCGGACATCGATGCCGACAAGGCGCTGCCGTGGATCGAGCAGAAAACCGGTCTAACCCTTGCGGCCAGCCAGGCCGAGGCCGTCCGCCTCGCGCTCCGATCAAAGGTCATGGTGATCACCGGCGGGCCCGGCGTCGGCAAGACCACCATCGTGAATTCGATCCTGCGCATCCTGGCGGCAAAGGACGTGAAGCTGCTGCTCTGCGCGCCCACCGGCCGCGCAGCCAAACGCATGTCCGAGGCCACGGGTATGGAGGCCAGGACCATCCACCGGCTGCTCGAGTTCGACCTCAAAGCCTTCAGCTTCAAGCGCAATGACGAAAACCCGCTCGACTGCGATCTGCTGGTGATCGACGAAACCTCGATGGTCGACGTGCTGTTGATGCAATCGCTGATGAAGGCGGTACCCAGCGCGGCGGCACTGCTGATCGTGGGCGACATCGATCAGTTGCCCTCGGTCGGTCCGGGTCAGGTCCTGGCCGACGTGATCGGCTCTGGCGCCGTGCCTGTGATTCAGCTCACCGAGGTCTTTCGGCAGGCGGCGCAGAGCAAGATCATCACCACGGCGCATGCCATCAATGCCGGTCGTATACCGGATCTTGCGCCGCCTGATGGCGAGGCGGATTTCTACTTCGTGCCAGCCACTGACCCGGAACAGGCCGTGCCTCGGATCGTGGAGCTCGTCTCCAAACGCATCCCGCGCCGCTTCGGCTTTGATCCCATCAAGGACATCCAGGTTCTATGTCCGATGAACCGTGGTGGCGTCGGGGCACGCTCGCTCAACATCGAGCTTCAGGCCGCGTTGAATCCTGCGGGAGAGAAGAAGGTCGAACGGTTCGGCTGGACCTTCGCGCCCGGGGACAAGGTCATGCAGATCGAGAACGACTACGACAAGGACATCTATAACGGCGACATCGGCATGATAGACGATGTCGATCTTGACGAGGGCGAGGTGGCTGTTGATTTCGACGGGCGGACAGTGACCTTCGTGTTCGGCGAACTCGATACCCTCGTGCCGGCCTATGCCGCCACGATTCACAAGAGCCAAGGCTCGGAATACCCTGCCGTGGTCATTCCCGTCATGACCCAGCATTACGCCATGCTGCAGCGCAACCTCATCTATACCGGCGTCACGCGCGGCAAGAAACTGGTCGTTCTTGTCGGCCAGAAGAAGGCGGTCGCGATCGCCGTGAAGAATGTCTCGGGGCGGCGGCGCTGGTCAAAGCTTGATGAGTGGCTCGTGGGGCATGATGCGGGCGACAAGAGGCTCGAGGCGCGCTGAAAACGCCTATCGAAGCCGCGGAGAGGGAGTAGCCGCCGACCATTCGGCATCAGTTCCGCTGGATGGAGCGACAGGGGGCCGTTCGCCATGCCGGTCTCGAGCGGCAGTAATGCGCAGGGAGCGTAGTTTGCAAAACCTGCGCCGTTTCCCGACAGCGGCCATTCGTGTAGAGTGCAGCGAACAACCGGTTCGAGCTGTAGTCGCACGCGATGGAAGTGCGTTGTTGGACTCTGTATTTTGCGATATGCACGACTCTGAGGCTGACTTTGGACATGCAATATGAAGGACCCTGCAGTGACCACTCGCGTACTGGTGCTAACCATGCCCTTCTTCCATCCTCGCTATCCAGACATACAGTCAGGCAAAGTCTCGAGCCTGTTAAAGGACAGCCCCGAGGTAGAAGTAACGACCCGATACGCTAACATCGACCTCTACCAAGAGATTGGCTCTAGCAGCTATGATTGGGTTGTCGATCAAGACGTCCAGGAAAGCTTGCACGATCTCATCGCAGTAAGCAGAGATACCCAACTTTTTAAATCCATCAAACATGCATCAAGTGGCCTCTCGAAGGACCACCATGAATTTGAAAGCTTGTCTTTGAAATACGCACAATGGAGTGAACCGATTTCTGATGAAATATCTAAAGGCAGATATGAATACATCATATTCTCCTGCCGGTATAAGAATTTCGGACCATCATTAGCGCTTGCAAAAAATATCCTCGTCTCCAGTTCCCAAATGGGAAACAAAAGTAAGCTCATAATATGCGGCGACTACGTTGAGGATCGTGCTATTCAGGAGGAAATTGAACGTCTTGCCATTTTTGACCATGTGGTTCTACACAAGAGCCTTGATGAAACGGCAAATGCAGTAGCAAACATCGTTACAGATGATAAGGCGCGACGTGTAGAATGTCCAACGCCTGATTATAGTGAGTATTTCTCTCAAAAGCCCAATGAATTCGAGAAGATTTATCTGACTGAAGCTAGTGACAAGTGTTGGTGGTACAATTGCAAGTTTTGCTCCTCGAGGGGATTCGCAAGAGGTGTGAAGCAGCGCGGCGCTGAAAAGATCGTCGGCGAAATTGTGAAGGCAGCCGCGGCCCATTCGGTCACCAATTTTGAGTTCACTGATGTTTGCCTCAGCCCAAAACTCTTGAGGGGATTAGCGGCTGGCTTGTCTTCGTATGATTTCAACATTTTCTGCGAAATAAAGTTTCCCCTAACTAAGCAGAATGTAAATTGCATGTCTCAAGCAGGGATTCGAGCAGTTCAGGTGGGGGTTGAGAGCTTTTCTGACTCTATTCTTCAGCGAATAGATAAGGGTAATTCCGTTCTAGACGCCGTCTATGGATTGAAGCTGCTCCATCATTTCGAGATTCGCGCAACGTATAATTTGATGTACGGATTCCCCGAGGAAACCGAAGATGAGTTGCTCGCGACAATAGCTGTTGCGACATTGATCTCTCACTTGCCGCCGCCAGAAAACATAATTCGCATGCGACTTGAACTGGGCAGCGAGTATTACAGAAGTTACACTAACAGCGGTGAGTTGCAATCTTCCCCCGCTGCTGCGCTAGGAAGGTATGCTGACAACCCTTGGGGCGCCGAGAACAAGCCCTTGGTCTCAGAACTGAAAAAGGTCGTCCTGTCGTGGATGCATACTAGAGAACGGTTTTTGACCCTTAGACAAGGTCCCGACTTCGTCGAGGTCCGTGACTTTCGCCAGGAGAAACTGAAAATTTTCACGTTCCCAGAACCTTTTGCTGGTGTGCTTGTCCACTTGGATGCACCGCGCACGAGACTCGATTTAGAAGCGTTCATGCACGGCAAAGATAGCCACGAAGTATCCAGACTAGATGAATTTCTGGAGGAGTGCCTGTCACTTGGGCTTGTGATCCGCAGCATGGACTCATATCTTAATATAGTGAATACGGAAAAAAGGAGGTCGCGGTAACATGTCGCTGAAGTTCTGCAAGGTAGAAACGGTCGAAAAGCCAGCCAAGCTTGGATTGTGCGGTGGTGCCCGTCACGTCGGCATCAAACATGCCAAGAGCGGGAAGTGATGCCAAAGAACTAAGGGGAGGACGAGGATGTCACTAGAGTTCGCCTCGTTCCTCCTCTCGATTGCCGGTGTGTCGCTTGCAGCTATGGCTCTGTTTATACAAGCTCGCGACTCCGCCGATCGTAAGAAAAATCTACTCAAGCCATTAGAAAACGGTATCAAACCGTTGCTTTTGGGTCTCTCCCTCGCACTAGTCTGTGCTGTAATTTGGGCAATAGCTAACGTTTCACTTAAGCACGTGTCTTTAGGCGGTGCTGACATGTTCCTATTTGTCGGGGCAATGATGGCATTTGCTGGAGCTCTCGGGATCTCTGCAGCCATTTCTGTTAGAAAGTCTAGCGGTTTCCCTACACTTTCTATGAACTCATTCGAAATTGGGTTAGCGTTTCTGGGAAATTTTGGTAACGCAATATTCTTTATTCTGGCGATCGCCCACATATCATCATCCGAACTCATAATATTGGGAAAAACGAACCCAATATTCTTGGCTTTGTTCTTGTTTTATTTTCTTGGAGAACGCTTAACGCGGGCAAGCTTTTTGTCTGTGTTTGTGGTGTTTATTGGCGTTGTCCTGTTGGTCAGCGACCCTCAGCTACAGGAGTTTCGCCCGCGCAATAGTAGTTTTGTCAGTTACGCCTTTGCGCTTCTTGCAGGGATTTCCTTTTCTGTGTTCAGCTTCGCCTTGCATCTATCAAATCGCCGGGAGACTGACGTAAGAATTTTGGACAACCTGTTCACGCTCGCAATAGTTAACCTCCTAACTGGTATTTCGTTGATTGTCTTCGCATTTTTGTTCATCGGCGTTTCTCTATCTGTTGTCGATAGTACCTTCGTGTTGTGGACGATTTTCAATGCAATTCGGCTAGCGTTCTTGTATCTAGTTTATAAGATTTGCATGAAATACGTCGGACCAGTATTGGCCTCGGTGTTGGTGATGCTTGAGGTGCCATTCACAATGGTACTTGAGCAGAGGTGGGTCGGATTGAGCATCGATGTATACTTGGTCGTGGGAGCGGTATTGATATCGGCCGGGATTGTATCGATGATCATTGACGCACCTAGCAATCTTAGGCGTGACAAAGCTGCAGACGAAAGAACCTAGCAGCAACTACCCGCAATGAATCTATGCCTTTGCCGTAGCTGGAAACTGCCATTTTGGAAGTCGGCATTTCGATGCTGCGCCCTTGATCGAATCCCGAAGGCGGGTTCGAAAACCGGCCGTTCGAGCTTGGCGCTCCAAGGCCGGCTTTGTCCGCAGTTCACCAGTTCGCCATCCGCGCAGCGAAGGTCAGCTATCGCAGATTCGGGCCAAGGGCTGTGGGTCCGCTCTGGGCTGACTGCCGTCATCTGATCGTTTCTGTCAGGAACGCCGAGCGGGTTGAGCCGGCTGAGAGACAGCTTTGCGCAGAAAGCGCCAGTTGCAAACTGGGCGGTTTGACGCGGTCGGCCGAGATTACATACAGCGGTGCCGCGCGCAGGAGTGGACGTTCGACGCAAGTGCAGTATGCTTGTCCGGTGGACCGGCAGCAGTTCGGACCGGCCTTATGATAACGACACGTCGACCTGCCTGAGCTCCGCGACAATCTCTTCGGACTTGTGCTTCTTCTGCGGCCTTGCTTCGTCCGCCATCCGGTTCGAAACTCTAATTCAGGGGGACCATTTTTCAGGCGGCAGGCCACAGTGACCGCTTTCTACGGCATAAATGTGCCACGCTGGGTCTGGCATGATCCATAGAGAAGGACAGTCACATCAAAGCTTCGCAAAACCCGTCCCGTTTATCGTCACGGATGCGTTTCGGAGCATTTGCAACGCATCTTCAGATCTTGGAAAGTCGCCATAAAAACTTTCAGAAACCAATCGCCTGACCGTCCTTGCGCGGGTCCGATCCGGCGGCATAGACGCCGCTTTCGAGCCGGTGCACGAGCTGCGCGCCGCCGAAGCCAAAGGCGGCGTCGGGGGCCTCAAGGTTAATCGAATGGCCGAACGCCCGCAGGGCCGCGACTGTGCTGTCGGATAGGGCGGTCTCGCACGCGACATCCATGCCTTCAACCACCCGCCACCGCGGCGCGTCGGCAGCGGTCTGTACATCCTGCCCCCAGAGCTGGGTCCGAAGGGTCATCTGCAGGTGCCCCTGGGCCTGCATCGGCCCGCCCATCACCCCGAAGGACATGAGCGGTGCGCCCTTGCGCATCAGGAAACCGGGAATGATCGTATGGAAGGGTCGCTTTCCCGGGCCGACCTGGTTGGGATGCCCGTTGGAGAGTGTAAAGCCGAAGCCTCGGTTCTGCAGATGGATGCCGGTGCCGGGCACGACGACACCGGAGCCGAATCCGCTATAATTTGACTGGATGAACGACACCATCATACCGGACGCGTCGGCCGCGCTGAGATATACCGTTCCGCCCCGAAGGGGTGCCCCCGATCCATGGTCCGCCGCGCGGTCGGGATCGATCAGCGCCGCTCGCGCCTTAAGGTAGACGGGATCGAGAAGTTGCTCGGCGCGGGTGCCCGTCATCGCGTCGGAATCGGCGACATAGGCATCGGCGTCGGCAAGCGCGAGCTTCATCGCCTCGATCATCAGGTGGATGGCTTTCGGGTCGTCGGGGCCGAGGTCGCGCACCCCGGTATGCGAGAGCATTCCCAGTGCCATGCATGCGGCGATGCCCTGGCCGTTCGGCGGGATCTCGTGCAGTTCGACATCATCGAACGCCGCCGAGATTGTCCCGCACCAATCCGGCGCATTTCCGGCCATGTCTTCCAGTGTCAATGCCGCGTCGTGCCGGGCGGCGTCCTCGGCGATCCGTTCTGCCAGAGCCCCGCGATAGAACGCCTCACCTTTCGTCTCGGCGATCGCCCGCAGGCTGGCGGCCAGATCGGGATTTTGGACGCGTTCGCCGGCTAGCGGCACTCGGCCGCCGGGCATGAAATGGTCCGCAAAGCCGGGTTGATCCTTTAACACCTCGGCGCCGCGCGCCCAGAGTGTTGCGATCACCGGCGTTAGCGCGAAGCCCTTTTCGGCGAGCATGATAGCGGGTTCGAACAGTGTGGCGAAGGACAGCTTGCCGAACCTGTCCGAAATCGCGACCCAACCGCCAACGACGCCGGGCACCGTGACCGAGTCCCAGCCGCGTTCGGGCATCGCGTCCCGGCCCGCAAAACGCTCGGGCGTCCACCCCGCCGGGGACCGGCCCGAGGCATTGAGCCCGTGCAGGTCCGCCCCGTCCCATACGATCGCGAAGGCGTCCGATCCGAGGCCGTTGCCCGTCGGCTCCACCACGGTGAGGGCGATGGCGGCAGCCAGCGCCGCGTCGACCGCATTGCCGCCCTGATGCAGCATTCTCAGGCCAGCCTCAGCCGCGAGAGGCTGAGAGGTAGCCACCACGTTGTCGGCCAGAACCGCCGATCGTCGCGAGCCATAGGGCGATGTCGCGGGGAATCGCATGTCGTTCTCCTTGGGGAGGATCAGAGGCTTTCACGTACGTCGAACAGGTCGCGCAGCCAGTCACCAATGAAATTGATCGACAGCACCACCAGCATGATGGCGAGGCCGGGGAAGACGCCAAGCCACCAGGCTTGGCTGATGAAGCCGCGCCCGTCCGCGAGGATCAGCCCCCAGGTTGGCGTCGTCGCCTCGACACCCAGCCCAAGAAAGGAGAGCGTTGCCTCTCCGAGGATCGCGTAAGACACCGAGACCGTGCCCTGAACGATAATGGGGGCCATGGCGCTTGGCAGGATGTGGCGGAAGAGGATGCGTGCGTTGGAAAAGCCCATTGTGCGCGCGGCGTCGACGAACTGCTCATGACGCAAGCTGAGGGTCATCGACCGGGCGACGCGGGCGAAGTCGTCGATGAAGGCCAGCGAGATCGCCACGATGACGTTGACGAGGCCGGTGCCGAACACCGCGACGAGGTATACGGCGATGATGAAGTTCGGAAATGCCCACTGAAGGTCGATGTAGCGCATGATCACAAGGTCGATCCAGCCGCCGAAATACCCCGCAATCAGGCCGAGCGCGACCCCGATCACGAGCGCGATCAGCACCGTCGAGATGCCGATGAACATCGAGATCTGTGTGCCGTGCAGGATGCGGCTGAGCAGGTCGCGCCCAAGATCGTCGGTCCCCAGCGGATGGCCGAGTGAGGGCCCTGCCATCATATTCATTGTCATCGCGTTCGGATCGTAGGGTGACAGCCAGGGCGCGAACACCATGCCGAAGAGGAACAGGCCCAGCACGACTAGCCCGAACTGCGCCTTGCGGTCATTTGCCAGCGTGGCGCGCAGACGGGAGCGCCGTCGCAGCGGCATAGTGTTATCTTTGGTCGCCGTGTCGTCGGGGGCTGTCAAACTGTTGGTCATCAGGAATACCGGATGCGCGGGTCGAGCACGCCGTAAAGCAGGTCGACCAGCAGGTTGGAGAAGACGAAAAAGGCGGAGACCACCAGAACAGCACCCTGTACCACCGGGTAGTCGCGGTTCAGGATGCCATTGATCAGAACGCGTCCCAACCCCTTGATCGAAAACACGTTCTCGACAACCACTGCGCCTGAGATCAACAAGGCGAAGGCGATGCCGACCACCGTTATGACCGGGATCATCGCGTTGGGCAGGGCGTGAGACCACATGATCATTCGCGGGTTCAGTCCCTTGGCGGCTGCGGTGCGCATGTAGTCTGCCTTCAACACCTCAAGCAGCGAGGACCGGATCATCCGTGCAATGATAGCCGAGAACGCGGTACCAACGGCTATGGCTGGCAGGATCAGGTGCTCCAGCCAAGGCCAGAAGCCCTCAGATAGCGGCACGTAGCCGATCGCCGGGAGCCATTGCAGGTTCGCCGCGAAGACGATGATAAGCATGATCGCCAGCCAGAAGTCCGGCATCGACAGCCCAAGAAAGGCCACGAAGGACACGCCTGCATCCACTGGCGTGTTGCGCCGCGTCGCCGACAGTATACCCGCCGGCACCGCGATGATGATCGCGATGACGAAGGCAATCCCGGCAAGCGACAGCGTGCGCGGCAACGCCTCGGCGAGGATCGTCCGGACGGGCTGGTTGTTGCCATATAGCGAGTTCCCGAAATCGCCCTGAAACATGTTTCCGAGCCAGTAGAGATACTGCATGAAGACCGGCTCGTCGAAGCCGAACTTGGTGCGCAGGGCGGCCTCGGCCTCGGCGCTGCCGGCATCCGCCAACATCGCCGCGACCGGGTCGCCCGGCACAAGACGGAGCATGAAGAAGACGAGCGTTGCCACAACCCACATCACGAGGACCGTGCCGATCAGTCGCCTGAGAAGATAGCCGCTCATTGGTTCCTTAGCTCCGCTCTGGCGTCAGGACAGCGTGACGCGGTCGAGGTCGTTGAGACCTGGGATGCGGCTTTCGGCGGGAAAGTTCACCGATTTGTGCCTGACCTGCACGTCGACCGGGTGGTATAGGAACCCGCAAGCCACCTTGTCGGACGTGATCCTGTTGGCTTTCTGTACCAGCGCTCGACGTTCCTCGGGGTCAGCAGTCACCGACTGTTCGACGGACAGATCGTCAACTTCAGCCTCGGAGAAGAAGCCGAAGGGCATCTCGTCCTTGTCGCGCGTGCGTCCGTTGAACTTCGAATCCGTCATCATCCAGTCGACCAGTGCATCGTCGGGATCGTAGTCACCGCCCGAACCGCCGAGACGAAGCTGGAAGTCCATCGCAGTGAAACGCTCTATCTGTACTGAGAACTCTGTGGTCACCGGCTTTACTGTGATGCCGAGAACCTGATTGAGGATGTTGGCGATCACCTGGCCGTCCCGTTTTTCCGAGGGGCGGACCATGAGTTCCAGTTCGGGAAAGCCTTCCCCTCCCGGATAGCCCGCTTCGGCCAGTAGGGCCTGTGCCCCTTCCGCGTCGAAGGCCTGCTCGGAGGTCTCGGACAGTTCGTCCTCGAAATAGAAGCCCATGGCCGGGTTGACCGTGCCGTGTGCGGGGTAAGAATACCCGAAACGGGCCTGTTGAACGTACAGATCACGGTTCAGTGCCTTGGCGATGGCAAGGCGCACCTGGAACCCCTTTTCCTTCTTGAGTTCCTCTAAAGGCTTGTCGAAATTCTCAACCCGCATGGGCTCGACCCAGGGGTTGATCCACACGGACTGAAAGCCTGGTGCCGGCTTCACGTCGGTGATCAAATCCGGGTTGTTTTTGAACCGGTCAATCAATTGAGCGGCGATTGGATTGCCACCGATATACTGGATATCGCCAGCCTCCATGGCGCCCGCCAGCGGCTCGGCGCCGTCCACGGGTTTGATGATCACCTTGTCGAGCTTGGGCCGCTCAGGGTCGTAGTAGTTCTCGAACTTTTCCATCACCACGCCTTGGCCGAGCTGATGCTCCGTGATCCGGAAAGGACCGGTGCCGACCGGGGTCAGCCCGTACTGGCTGACGCCCATCTCCTCAAGCGCGCCACGCGACACGATTGTCATGGCCCGACCCGAGGCCCGTTCAAGCGTCTTGGTCAGGAAGCTCGCCTGTGGTTGCTTTAGCGTGAAGCGCACCTCGTGGTCGTTGATCTTCTCCAGCTCCGCTACGTTCTCCAGCACGCCTGAATGAATCGACTTCTCGGGGTTCGACGAGCGTTCGTAGGTGAATAGCACGTCATCGGCGGTGAACGGATCGCCATTGTGGAAGGTGACGCCCTCGCGCAGCTTGAAGGTATAGGTCAGGCCGTTTTCCGAGATCTCCCAGCTTTCGGCGAGGTCGCCCTCGGCGATAAGGTCAGTGTTGATGTGCATCAGCCCCGACAGAACGTTGGACGTGACCTGGAATTGGAGGACCTGCCCGATCTGGGCCGGATCGAGGGTGGTGATTTCGGCAACGCCAGCCCAGCCACAGCTGAGCGTGCCGCCCGGTGTCCCTTGCGCCATCGCGCGGCCGACTGCGCCCGGCATCATGTGGGCCGCTGTCAAGGCGCCCGAGGCCGCAAGAAGCCGCAGCGTCGCCCGGCGCGACATGCGCGGACCGCAAAGCTCCCTGCGCTGGAGACCCAGCATGGGATCGCGTGGATCGAAATCGTGCGCAGTGGACCATTCGGCCCGCAGGCGTTTGTTTTCTTCATCGGTCATTAAGATACCTCCTGTTTTTTTATGGACGTGTCCCGTCGGGGTTTCGGCTCGGCGAGCCAGCAGGCCGCCTCCCGCCTCGGCCCGACGGTGGCCAGGGCGGGTTCATCCTGTCTGCACCGATCGATGGCCACAGGACAGCGCGGATGGAAGACGCAGCCTGGCGGCGGTGCCGAGGGGCTGGGCACCTCGCCCTGCAGCGGTTCGACCTCTCGTCCAGCCTCGTGTTCCGGATCGGGATCGGGGACCGCGTCCAGCAATGCGCGGGTATAGGGATGAGCCGGCGTCGCGAAGAGCGGCTCTGAATCCGCGCGTTCCATGATCCGGCCCAGATACATCACCGCGACCTGATCGCAGAGGTGGCGAACCACCGACAGGTCGTGGCCGATGAACAGATATGTCAGCCCAAGCTCGCGGCGGAGATCCGACAGCAGGTTGATGATCTGCGCCTGTACCGACACGTCGAGAGCTGAGACGGCCTCGTCGCAAACGATGAGATCGGGCTCCATCGCCAACGCACGGGCAATGCCGACACGCTGACGCTGCCCGCCGGACATCTCGTGAGGGTAGAGTTCGACGAATCGGCGCGGCAGCCCGCAAAGGTCCAGCAGGTGCCCGACCCGCTCGGCGATCTCGCGCGGCGGCACCAGCCGATGCACGCGGATCGGCTCGGCCAGGATGTCGCCGGCGCTCATGCGTGGATTGAGCGAGGAGAATGGGTCCTGAAAGATCGCCTGCACGCGTCGACGAAACGGGGCGAGCTCGGCCGGGCTCATCGCGGTCAGATCTTCTCCGTCGAATCGGATGGTGCCCGCGCTCGGTCGGACGAGTTGCAGAACGGCCCGCGCGACCGTCGTCTTGCCGCAGCCGGATTCGCCTACCAACCCATACGCCTCGCCGCGTGGAATGGCGAAATCGACACCGCTGACCGCATGCACGGCACCTGTCACGCGTTGCATGAGCCCCGAGCGCAGAGGAAAGCGCACATGAAGGCCGTTAACCTCGAGGAGCGGTTCGGCAGTCATTGCGCCGCGACCGTCGGGTAGACCGGGTGCCAGCAGGCCACGGCGGTGTTCCTTTGCGGCGCGAGCGGCGGGACCTCCTGCGCGCATTTCTCCGTCGCCCACGCGCAGCGGGGATGAAACCGGCAACCGTGAACTACCTCCATCGGGTCGGGCGGCTGACCGTCGATTGGCGTCAACGCATGGTCGCGCGGCAGGTCGAGACGCGGCACGGAATTCAGAAGGCCGACCGTGTAAGGATGGGAAGGGGACGCGAACGCCGCCCGCGCCGCGCCTTCTTCTACGACCCGGCCGCCATACATCACCGAGACGCGGTCTGCATGGCGAGCGACGATGCCAAGGTTATGGGTGATCAGGACCAGGCCGACATCGTGGTCCTTGCACAGGCGCGACAGAAGCGTGAGGATCTGAGCCTGGATCGTGACGTCGAGAGCTGTCGTCGGCTCGTCCGCGAGGATCAGTTTTGGATTGCAGGACATAGCGATGGCGATCATGACGCGCTGGCGCATCCCGCCGGAGAACTGGTGCGGATATTCTTTCAGCCGGCGTTCGGGCTCAGCGATGCCAACCTCCGCCAGCAGATCGATGGCCCGTGCACGGGCCTCGGCGCGGGTGAGACCCAGCTTCAGGCGCATCCCTTCGGTCAGTTGGCGCCCGACGTTGAGAACCGGGTTTAGCGACGTCATCGGCTCTTGGAAGATCATCGCGATGTCACCGCCGCGCAACTCGCGCAGCTGGCGTGCCGAGAGATCAGGCAGTTCGCGTCCGTCAAAGGTTATGGTGCCGCTGCTGATGGATAGTTCGGACGGCAATAGCCCCATTACCGCAAGCGCAGTCAGCGACTTGCCCGACCCCGACTCGCCCACCACCGCAAGGGTGCCACCAGCCGGCACTTCGAGGCTAACATCTCGAACCAACCCATAGCGTTGCCCGTCTCGGACCAGGTCGACGGCAAGATGTTCGACTTTCAGCAAAGTCACTGTGCCCTTACCCTCCATTCGCCTATTGCGGAACCGCACCTTGATGCGCAATTATCAATATTGATTATTCAAGGGTGATTTCACGTTGTCAACACCGCCGATCCCATCATCGATGATGCCAGGCAAACCTGCCGGAATAATAGGCGGCCTGAAGGCCGTCGAGGCCCGCGACACCCTGCGCCGGGCAATCCTCTTTCGGGTATACGAGCCAGGCACGCAGCTGGTCGAACAGGCGCTGGCCCACGAACTTGGGTGCAGCCAGGGCACGGTGCGCGAGGCGCTTTTGCTTCTGGCCGAGCAGGGGCTGGTGGAACGGCGTAGCTACCGCGGCACTGTCGTTACTGAGACCACCTTGCGCGCCGCCGCCGAAATGGTGCGGGTCCGCCTTTCGATAGAGCGAACGGTGGCGGCCATTCTGGCCGAGCAGGGAGCCGGGGACGGCAGACCGGCGCTGGAGGCTCTGATCTCTGACATGGATGCGGCACATGCTGAAGGGGATCTCGACCGGTGTAGCATGCTCGATCGGTCTTTTCACGCGGAACTGGCCCGGGCGGCCGGGATGGAACTTTTGTGTCCAATGGTTCAGCGCTGCGCCATTCACATCCATCGCTTTACGCTCGGAGGCCTGGAAGTGCCGCGCGATTTCTTTCAGGAATCCGGGTTGGGGGCCGAACATCGCACGCTGCTGGATACCCTTCTAACCGCGGACCCCGTTTTGGCAGAGCAGACGATGACCGATCATCTCGCGCGGGTGCTGCTACGCTGGGCACCTTCGCTTTACCAAGCTGCGGGACCAGAGCTTTTTCGACCCCGCAAACGGAATGGAGACCCAGCATGACTTATTCTATAGTGGCGCGTGATCCCGAAGACGGTACCCTTGCCATCGCAGTTGCCAGCCGTTTCTTTGCCGTGGGCGCGACCGTCCCGTATGTTCGCCGGGACGTGGCGGTCGCGACGCAGGCATTCGTTAACCCGATGTGGGGAATCGAGGGGGTCGCCAGGTTGCACGCTGGGGCCTCTGCACCGGACGTGATCGCCGACCTGGTCGCGCTGGACGCGGGCCAAGCACAACGCCAATGCCATCTGGTCGACGGGCACGGAGAGATCGCCGCGCATACCGGCGAGGCCTGCGTGGACTGGGCGGGCCATGTCAGCGCTCCCGGCGTATCCGTGGCCGGCAACATGCTGGCCGGCCCCGACGTCGTCGCCGCGAGCCTCGACGCCTATCTCTCGGCGGCCAATCTCCCGATGCCGGACCGGATGCTCGCCGCCCTGCGCGCGGGCGAGGCGACAGGTGGCGACAGGCGTGGCCAGCAGGCGGCGGCATTGCGGGTGCACCAAGGCCAGGACTACGCGGCGCTTGACCTCAGAGTGGATGACCATGCCGATCCGTTGGGCGAACTCGACCGCTTGCTCGATGTGGCGCGCGAGCGCTTCGTATACTTCGCGGACTGTATGGGAACGCAGGAGAACTTTTCGGGGACCACCGACCGGACAGAACTCGATAGAGCCCTCGCCGAACTCGAACAAGCGCGGGAAGCAGAGGGGAGAGCAAGCCGTTCAAAAGCGTCGGGTCCCGGCACTCTCTAATAATCGGCTACGCCCGGTTCGCTAAGACTTGTCTCGTCGTTCAGCCAAGTCTCCGCACTACTGCGAACTTGCAATTGCGCGAGGGCACCTGAGCGTCGGCAGTGAGTGCTTTTCGATTATGATCGGTAAGGAGAGAGAAAGTGGTTACAACCATGAAAATCGCGCCGCAGCGCCTCGCATAGTGTCTCAAAAGTGCTGGGACCGGTTGGCTGCACCTGCAGCATTTCAGGCTGGTACCATTGACCTCAGAGGGCTCTTGCCGTCGGTCTCTGCGGTGCCAACCAGATCGAGCGTGTGCGGCGACATCTGCGTGATGTGGATGGAATGTGTTCCGGCATATTTTGGTCGGTCGGGGCGATAATTTCGTGTTCCACATGCCGCCTGGTTATCCAGAAAGCTCCAGACCCGCAGGATCCGATTTGAGACCTTCGCCGCTTTGGTGGATGACCATGCTGTCGGCCGGGAAGGACCTGATCAGGGCAAAGGCCTCATCCGGCGTGCCGGTCAGCCATTTCTCGTAGTCATTCGGATCCAGGATCATCGGCATCCGATCGGGATGCGTTTCTTTCGTCAGCGCGTTCGGCGTGGTCGTGACCATAGATGACGTGACTATCTCGCGGTTCTCATCCCCGCCATAATTGCCTTTGAAGACGCGCCAGATGCCGGCCAGAGCGAATGGGGGGCGCACGCCGTCACCTTTCACACCGAACCAGACATAGGTCGCCGGATTGCGGCCCTTGGGCTCACAGAAGCTGGTTGCCGGAATGAGGCAGCGGCGATCCTCGAAGCTCTTCATCCAGAAGCGCGAGTGTTGCAGCTTGTCATCTCGCGCGTTATTGACAGCCTTGGGCTGGATCGGCTTGCCTGTCTTCTGCGAGACCTGCGGCAGCACGAAGCCCCAATGCGCGTTCTGCAACCATCGGGTGCCGTCGGCATCGATGCCGACGATGGGAGACATGCCTTTGGGAAAGATCGCTGGCAAAGGCTCTGCGTTCCCGAGCCTGTCATGCGTGGCACCCACAGCGAATAACCGGCGCATCTCGGTCGTAGACAGGGTGTTCGAATAAAGATTGCACATAGGAAGAAGGATAGACCGTTGATCGGCGCAGAGCACCCTTTTTTGGCCAACCGCGCCCAACGGCAGCGACATGCCAGACCCACCGGGGACTTGGCCGACACTCACTGCGTTCTGCGTACGACCGGATCGAAAAGTGAGACGTTGGATATACGGAACCTCATCGAGTGACTCTCTAGGTTCTTGAAGTTAAACCTTTTTCAGGGGGCCTCGCAAAACGTTGAGGTGGCGTTGAGGTAAAACGCCCACGCTCTTACACAAGTGAAACACTCGGACTTTAAGTGTCTGATATATTTATGAAAAATGGTTGCGGGAGTAGGATTTGAACCTACGACCTTCAGGTTATGAGCCTGCAGGCCGAGTTCCGACGGGAGATTGGCGAAGACTGCGGGAGTCGTACTGTGGACTGATAATAGCTATCGCGTGCCATCAAAATCCTCGACTCTGTCATCGCGCACTCCGCCAGGCGTCTCGACGTAGACAGATGTCGAAATGCCGCAGCGGAATTCACCCGCACGTATTCTCAGGGTGATCCTTCACAGTTCGCGCAGCGGTCTGCGGGATGGCCAGGCGCAAGGGGCCTTTCTCACTCCCCGCCGTGGCCCACCCCGTTTCCAGCACGAGGTGGATGTCCCGCCGTGCGGTGCGGTCGGATACTTGTGCGAGGGCCTTAATGTCTCCGCGTGGGACGCTGGGCTTCCAGAACATCGCATCGATAACGGGGCCGATCCGTTGCAGACGACAATCCCGGATGGCCTGATCGCGCAACCGGCCTTGTAGCCGGTCCGGGCCGCAGGCCGGAACCCGGCGGTTAAGTTCTGACCGGCAGCAACGTAGCAAGTCACGGGCCGTGCCGAGACCGGGTCCCGGTCCGGATCCAGCCTCGGCGATAAGCGACGCGGCCACGGGCCATGGCAACGCGCCGCCACGAAGCCGGAGAAAACAGCCGTGCAACAGTATCAGGCCGACAGCCTCGCCGAGTTTGTCGATTGCTGCGAGCGCGCGCGCCCGGTGCGCCCCCTGCCACAAATCTGCGATCGGGCCCACGGGCGTAGGGTCTTCGGCCCATGCTGTTTCTTCCCAGATATGCTGGATGTGATCCTGTGTTTCCCGAGGTCCATGGTGACCGAGAATACTGTTGTATATCCTCGTCACGTTGCCCGAGGTCGGCCGCGGTATTGTGCCGTTTGTCGCGACAGAATTCTCGAACCTGGAGACGAGCTCTATTATGCGTCGGCTCACTTTCGCCACGCCTGCCGTGTCACGCGAGCCGGCGGTGGCCAGATCAGCCAGGGCGTCTGCGTCGACCGCCTTGCATCTGCACGCGAGGGCCGCGCTGACATGCGGCGGGAGACACTGCGTTAGCTGCGCATCGCGCCCGGCCAAATCGGCCAAGTCTTCGACGACATCAAACGTAAGGACGGGTTCCAGCGGCATGACCTGATCCTTCCGAGACATGAACAGTTCCGCATGAGCATGATTGTTCTCCGAGCCCATGTCAGTAGCTTCTGCAGTCCGTTTGGCCGATTCATGTGGACAACCCCGAGTTCGGCGACGGGGCGTGACGAACGCGACGGTGTGGTGTGGACCGATGCGGCTACACCCCTCGGGCCAAGGCACCGTCAATCGTCAAAGATACAGATCCGAGGTGCCTGACGCAGCATCCAGGATCGGCCACATTATACCTTGACATTCTCAGATATACATTTTTTCAGAACTTTTACCGGATGATCCTCCCATGTGGCAGCGTATTTGCCTGAGGATGGCGTCTGTATCAAATTGATTCAATGATTTCAAACTTCAAGGCGATTTCTGGCACGCGATCGCACGATCTCAGTTCGGTCATGAAAAGACGTTCAATAAGGCACGACGGGCAAGAAGAACCATATGAACGACCGAAAGTGACAAGGCGGTGACCCGGTCGAACGCAGAACCGGCGAGCGAGAGAGGAGCTGCGGCCATGGTGCCCGATCGGCCAAACGGGCCTGGTTCGACCCGTTTGCGAGGCCACACCCCGGGATCGGACAAGCCGCTCATCGGCGATAGTGGCATCGTTCCGGTGTTACGTGCCTGACGCACCTTGACCGCGAAACTTCAGCACATCTTGCGGCTCGGGATACGCATGATGGCCGATCCGGAATGACCATTTCAAACAACCACGGTCCCCACTTTCACGCTCGATATTCTGCCCGTACGTTGGGGCCAAGCTCGATGATGTTGTAGTTCCGCTCCACGAAGGGAATCAGACGAAGCAACTGCAGCAGCTTGCTGCGCCGCCGAACGAGCTGTGCTGGAAAATGGGTGACGGGGTTTGAGAGGGCGGCGTATCGCCATGAAGAACGATACCGACATCATCGCCCTGCGTCGGCCGGAATCTGTGGACGGTCCGCTGACCGAGATCGCCCGGGACGGGGCACGCCGGATGCTGGCGGCCGCGCTGCGGGCCGAAGCCGACGCCTTCGTCGCGCAACATTCCGAAGAGACCCTGCCGAATGGCCGGCAGCGGGTTGTGCGGCATGGTCACGGTCCGGAGCGGTCCATCCAGACCGGGATCGGCGCGCTCGATGTGCGCCGTCCGAAGGTGCGTGACCGAGCCGCCATCCTGGCGGATGAGAAAAAGATCCGGTTCACCTCGGCAATCCTGCCAAAATGGGCGCGGCGCTCGACAAGCCTTTTTCTGTGGTTGCCGCCCGTGATGCAAGAAGTTTCCGACCTATTGGCGTGTGATCGGATGCAGTCTTCTGTCAGGCCTCGTATGCGGCACAATACATGCCGCGGGCCCGTTCTCTGATTGCGGCCTTGTCAAGTGGGTGCGCAAACCGTCCGTCCAGGGTCATGGCTCTCTTCGAGGTCACGCGTGTTGTGCCTCATCATGGTATTCGGTGGTGGTCGTCTTCAATGGATCGGGTTGCGCGGAATACTCCGCCTCTCATCGGCCCGCACGAGATCGACCAACCTCCGCCCCTTCGGGACTTCGCTCCCCACCATCCGAGGCGGGAATTCAGGTCTGGCAAGGTCCCACCTTTGTCCAAGCGAATTCGGTTTCGTTCTTCCACAATTTCAGCATCAGTACGGCGAGTTTTCGCGCGGTTGCAACTGCCGCCTTCGCGAAGCCTCCTCGTCCTGCAAGGAGGACATCATCCATTCAGCGGCGCGAAGAGATCCTGCAGGGTGGCTTCGTCCAGCAATGTCTCTGCGGCACCGCCTTCATCATCGAAGAGGGCATCGGCTAGCCCCTGTTTGCGGGCCTGCATGTCGAGGATCTTTTCCTCGACCGTGCCGGCCGCCACGAGCCGGTGCACGAAGACCGGCTTGTCCTGGCCGATCCGGTGTGTGCGGTCCATCGCCTGACGCTCCACCGCCGGGTTCCACCACGGATCGTAGAGGATCACCGTGTCGGCCTCGGTCAGGGTCAGCCCGACACCGCCCGCCTTAAGGCTGAGCAGGAAGACCGGCGCGGTCCCTTGCGCGAAGGCGTCGAGCACCTCGGCGCGTTTTTCGGTCTGGCCAGTGAGTGACAGGCTGGCAATGCCCGCCTCGGCCAGATCAGCCTCGATCAGGCGCAGCATTTCCACGAATTGCGAAAACACCAGCACGCGCCGCCCTTCGGCCACCAGCTCGCCCAGAAGCACGCGCAGCCGGGCGCGTTTGGCGCTGTCGGACACCGACCGCGCGGCTTCGGTCTTGACCAGTGCCGGATCGCAGCAGACCTGGCGCAGCTTCAGCAGCGCATCCAGAACCGTGATCCGCGCCGCGGCGAGACCCTTCTTGTCGATGGCATCGCGGACGCGGGCATCCATCGCGCTGCGCACCGTCTCATAGAGCGCCTGCTGGGGTTTGGGCAGATCGACACGGTCGAGGATTTCGGTCTTGGCCGGCAATTCCGCCGCAACCTCTTCCTTGGTGCGGCGCAGCAGAAAGGGGCGCAGGCGGCGGTTCAGACGCGCCTGCACGGAGGCGTCGCCGTGCTTTTCGATGGGCGTGCGGAACAGCGTCTGAAAGCGCTTGCGATCGCCCAGCAGGCCGGGATTCACCCAGTCGATCAGCGTCCAGAGATCCTGCAGCGAATTCTCCAGCGGGGTGCCGGTCAGCGCCAGCCGCCCGCGGGCGGGAATCTCGCGCAGGGTTTTCGCCATTTGCGAGGCGGGGTTCTTGAGCGTCTGTGCCTCATCGAGGACCACCAACGGCCAGTCCTGTGCCGCAAGCCAGTCGCGGTCGCGGGCCAGCAACGGATAGGTGGTCACCACGAGATCGGCCTCGAGCGCAGCCTCACGCCGGGCCGCCCGGCCCGTGCCATGCAGGATGACCAGCCGCAGGTCGGGCGTGAACTGCGCGGCCTGTGTCTGCCAGCCATGCAGCAGGCTGGTCGGCACGATCAGTAGCGCCGGTCCGGGTGCGCCGGCCTCCCGCCGCGCCTGCAACAGCGCCAGCACCTGCACCGTCTTGCCCAGCCCCATATCGTCGGCCAGCACGCCACCGAACCCGGCCTCCAGCAGGCTGCCCATCCAGGCCGCGCCGTAGGCCTGATAGTCGCGCAGATGTGCCGTCAGGCCCGCGGGTGGCGCAAAGCTGGCGGCCTCCGCCAGCGCCTGCAGACTGCGCGCCAGCGGCAGGATGCCGGCCTTGTCGGCAAAGCGGATGTCGCTGCCGGCCAGCGCCTCCTCGGCCAGCCTCGCGACACTGGCATCCGACGGGTGCAGCGCGCCCAGCTCGGCATGATGGGTCAAAAACAGATGCAACAGCGGCGCCAGCGGACTGAGATCCAGCGCGACATAGCCCTGTTTGCCCCGGTCCAGATAGACGGGCCGGTCGGCCAGATGCTGTGCCAGCGTCTCGACATCCGGCAGGTCCTCCCATTCGTCGCGGAACTGTTCCAGGAACGCCGCGACCAGGGGCGCCACATCCACCGGCGTGCCGCCGATCTCGGCCTGAAACCCCAGCGAGAACCAGTCATTGCCTTGGAATACCTCGCCCGCCTCCGTGCGTGTCGTTACGGCAAGCTCAGCGGCTTCCTCACTCAGGCGATAGGGCCATTTCGGGGTCTCGATCACCTCCCAGCCGTCACGACGCAGCTCGGGCACCACGTGAAAGGCGAAATCCAGCGCCTCGCGCATGTCCGAGATCTCCAGACTGTGCAGGTTCATCTCGCCATCGGCAAAGACGAAATCGCACTCCGCCATGCGCTTGCCCGGCCAATGGATCTCCAGCTCCTCGACCGGCAACGCGCCCGCCTTCATCAGCGTCGTGGCGCAGGACGCTTCCCATGCGAGGTCGCGCGTGAGCGTCACGATCTCGCCCGCCGTGATCATGCGCGGGTCGGTATCACCATCCCACACCTCCTGCCCGTCATAGAGGAAGCGCAGGGTCAGCGTGGGCAACTGCACCGAACCGCCCCAATAGCGCGGCCCATCGCGCGCCGTCTCGGCCCCCAGGGTCAGCCGCGCGACACGCTGCGTGGCCGCGCGCCGGGTCTGTCGGATCATCCGCGGGCGCGGCAGGTCCAGACCGGCAAGCGTGTCGGGCAGCGCCGCGCCAAGCGCCTCCGCTTCATGCGGGGCGACCTCGGGGGCCGCGTCCACGACGCGCAGCACCTCCGTGTCCACCGCATGCGCGAGTGCACCGATCCGCCCCTGACCCGTGTCGATCCAGAGCGTCGCATCGTCCATGCCGCGCAGTTGCAACGGCTGGCCGGCCGCATCCTCGATCCCCAGACGCTGGCTGCCATCCACGCCCATCCGCCAGGCCAGCCGCGGCTCGGGCCGCGCCTCGCACCAGGTCAGATGGGCGTCCGGCGCGTTGTCATGCAGGAACCGCCCCGTGTCGCAGAGCCGGCGTATCAGCCCGAGGGCGTCGTCGCCTTTCGGACGCATGAAACCGGGCAGGACACGGCTGTAGCTGGCCTCCCAGATCCGGGCCTGCGCCAATGCCGACAGCAATTCCAGATCCACCGGGCGGATGAACTTGGCCGGAATGCTGCCGCGCAGGACATGCTCCGCGTCATAGCGCCGGATCGCCTTGTTCAGCGCGTCTCCGGCCGCATTGATCCGGCCCTTGAAGAGGTCGATCTTCAATTGCGGGCCATGCGGCAGCAGGACAAAAAGCAAGCGATCCTTGACATTGGTCGGATAATCCGCGGGCCGCGCCTCGGGCACCTGCGCCTGCGTCGTGCTGGCGCTCTGCCTGACACGGGTCAGCCAGCCCTGCACCGGCGCGGGAAGGCCCGGCTGCCCGGTCTGCTGGTCCGCGCGCGTCACCAGGGCGGCGACCACGTGCTTGCAATTGTGGCCGACCGGGCAGGAGCAACTACCGTCGACCAGACCCCGCATCACGGTGATGCGTTGCCGGTAGCTTTCCCCTCGCCCGTTCGACACAAGCGACCGCAGGGCCCCATCCGCGAGAGGCTCGACCGAAACGACAAGACCGCGACGCGCATAGTCACGTCCGCGTTGCAGCGTCGCCCCGTCAAAATGCTCGTTCAGTCGAATACCCATGCTTTCCCGGTACACTCATTTGCGTTTTTCGAACACCATTGGTCGCGGACGTCCTTGTGCAGATCAAGGCGACTCACCCGTGCGACCGTCATTCCTTGGACATCAGAGAGCAAGGTCAAGAAGCGCCTGGATAAGCGCCTGGGAAAGGGCCTTGAGGAGAGCGAGAAGTCTGGTGAGTCCTGACGCAGATTATGGCGCGGCAGACCGAGATCTGCGCGCGGTCGCTTTCGGCAACTGCTAAGGACGCCGGTCCATACCGCAGCCACGGCACACAGCCACGGCGGGATATCCGAAGGTTATACACATTTCTCTCGATACTCCGGACAAG
Source organism: Roseovarius tibetensis (assembly GCF_050896375.1). Classification (NCBI taxonomy): domain Bacteria; kingdom Pseudomonadati; phylum Pseudomonadota; class Alphaproteobacteria; order Rhodobacterales; family Roseobacteraceae; genus Roseovarius; species Roseovarius tibetensis. The sequence continues at coordinate 3,350 of NZ_JBPBBB010000038.1, read as the reverse complement.
TCCAAGCTTGGATCGCGGTTCCCCGACGCGATATCCTGTGAACCGTAACATATCCGGGAGACACATATGCAAACCGAAACGAAGCCCCCGACCCTGAGGCTCATCGATAGCTGGGAGGTGATCAAAAAACTTGGCGTCAGTCACTCCACGATGGAGCGGATGCGCCTGAACGACATCAACTTCCCTGTCCCCGTGCGGGTCGGCGCGCGCAGCATTCGCTACATCGAGTACGAAATTGACGACTACATCTATTCGTTGCCGCGCGCCGACCCGTTCGACGACGAGGAGGAGCCCGGGCCGCGCTGAGCGGCGCGGGCCACTGGCTACCGGCTGGCCCGTTTCGTGAGCGTGTCTCGCAACGAAACTGGATCTTCACCGCCCGTGACAAAATCCGCCCATGCCCGCATCATCGGCCGCCGTTCTTCCAGCAGATCGTCGCGTTCATATGCGGCGATCAGGTCATCTTTCTCGTGCGCAAGCGCAATCTCCATCACATCGTGATCGTACAGCCCTTGCTTTCGGGACCACGTCCGGAAACTTGACCGAAACCCGTGCATCGTGATGTCCGGATCAAACCGCTTGACGAGATTCAACGCGGCATTCTCGCTGATGACGCCGCTCTTGCTGCGAGGTTTGCCAAAGACATGATCCGTGCCCGCGGCGCGGATAAGCTCAAGGTTGTCGAGAATGATCCTGGTCTGTCGCACCACTGGAACACGGTGACCCCGCCGCATCTTCATGCGCTCCTCTGTCGTCGTCCAGATCGTCCTGTCCGCATCAAAATCGGACCAGCGCGCGAAGCGGGCCTCGCTGGTGCGTTTTGCGGTCAGCACCAGCAGCATCGCGAGCTGCCGCGTCATCTCCTCGCAAGGTGCTTGCTGCAGCCATGCCCAGAACTCCGGAACCCGGTCAAACGGCAGTGAGGCATGGTGCTTGTGTTGTCGACGGTATGGGCCGAATGCCGCTTTCAGAGAAAAGCTGGCCGGGTTTACCTCGACCAACTCATGCACCTTCGCGAGCTCGTAGATCTCACTGATCCGCCCGAGCGTCCGGCGTGCTGTCTCGTGCTTCGCGCGCCAGACTGGGTCCAGTATCCGGACAATGTCGCGTTGCCGAATGTGATCGAGTCGCTTGTCGCCAAGGTCCGGGAAAACGAAATCCCGGAGGGTTTGCCAGTTTTGATGGACGTGCTTTCCGTTCGACAGGCCCACCTTTTTGCGGTCGAACCATATCCGAGCGAATTCCAACAAGGTCGGCATGCTGCTGACCTCGCATGCCGGGCCGCCGCCGGCCTTCTCCCGCACGGGGTTGTCCGGATTTTCCGGAGCAGTGTCGTCATCCGGGCCCTCGCCAGCCCGGACAAGAGCCGCCGCACGGCGCGCGCCTTTCAGCGGCATGTCCGGAAAGGTTCCCAGCGTGAGCCACTTCGTCTTGCCGTTGTCGTCCAGACGGGCCTGGAATGACTTGCGCCCACTGCGGTACACGCGCAGATAAAGGCCGTTCCCGTCCGACATGCGTTCCGGACCGACACCCGGTCTTGCCGCCTCGATCTGTTTTGCCGTCAGTCCCATGCCGATCCCTCCGGTGCCAAAAGCTGTTCGGAAGGTACAAAACGGCGCTGGACTTCTCTAACCGCGCATGTGCACCCCTGAGGCAAGCAGGCGGATAAAGTATATGTTTTCCAGTGTTTTACAGGGACGCTGTGAGGTTTCCTGAGGGTATTAGACTGGGCGAAGCGGACTTTCCTCGGTCCGCCATTTCAAATTTACCCTCACCTCTCAACCCATTGATTTAACATAAGAACTTCTCGTATTCCTGTGCAGTGGTCGCCACAGGTGGCATTTTCGCTATACAATCTGCATTACAAAACGCGTTACACTGCCTCTTGCAGTAAGAGGGGTTCGCCGTGGCAATCACGAAACGTGGGAAGGGTCTGTCACTCTACAAGCGGGTGCCAAAACGGTATGAAGCGGTTGAGCCGCGCAAGTTCGTATGGCTATCGCTCCACACCGACAGCCCGTCCGTCGCCGACCAGAAGGCGAGCGCGGCGTGGGGGCAGATGGTGGATGCGTGGGAAGCGAAGCTGGCCGGTGATACATCGGATGCCGAGCAGCGGTTTGCCGCCGCGCGTGATCTGGCCGCGGCGCGTGGCTTTCGATACATGCGGGCGGATCAGGTGGCCAAGGTGCCGACCGAGGACCTGTTGCAGCGCATAGAAGCCGTGTCAGGCACTGATGACAAGCCCGACCTGAAAGAGGCCGCCGCCCTCCTGGGCGGAGCGACTGAGCCTGCCATCACGATCACGCGGGCGCTGGAGCTCTATTGGCACATGGCCGGTGACAAGATCATCGGGAAAAGCGATGATCAACTGCGCCGCTGGAAGAACCCACGGCGCAAGGCAATCAAGAATCTTGTCGCGGTCATCGGCGACAAGGCCCTGTCGGACATTACCGGCGATGATATGCTCGATTTTCGGTCCTGGTGGTTGGAACGGCTGGAAATCGAGGATCTGACCGCGAACAGCGCCAACAAGGACTTGATCCACATCGGCGACGTGCTGAAGACCGTGAACAAGATGAAGCGGCTCGGGCTGGTGCTGCCGTTGAGCGATCTGAAATTCAAGGAGGGTGAGGCGAAACAGCGGCCGCCCTTCTCCGATGGCTGGATCCGGGACAGGATCATGGCGCCCGGCGCGCTCGACCGCCTCAATAAGGAAGCCCGGTGCATCCTGCTGGCCATGGTGAACACCGGCGCACGCCCAAGTGAGTTGGCGGCACTGACCGCCGATCAGATCAACCTGACAGCCAACGTGCCGCACGTCTCGATCGAGCCGGTCGGGCGCCAACTGAAAAGTGCCAACGCGCGGCGCGTCATTCCGCTATGCGGCGTCAGCCTGGAGGCCATGCGCGAATTTCCGGACGGCTTCCCCCGCTATCGCAGCAGCGCCGCCAGCCTGTCCGCGACGGTTAACAAGTATCTCCGCGGCGCTGGCCTCCTGGAAACACCACAGCACACGCTCTACGGCCTGCGCCACAGCTTCGAGGATCGGATGCTGGCAGCTGGTGTTGACGAACGGATACGGCGCGATCTCATGGGACACGCGCTGAACCGCGAGCGTTACGGCAAGGGTGCCAGCCTGATAAACCTGCAAGCGCTGATTCAGGACACCGCCTTGTGACGGGCCGCGACAGCGCGTGCGCGGCTGATCGCGTCGCCCTTGACTTCCAATGCTGCAATCTCCCGCTCGATGCGTTCAAAGATCGGCAGATAAACCGTAAGCGGCGTCTGAAGGGCATCGGGTTTCAGCTTGACGGCTGGAAATTCCAGGGAAGCAGTTCGTCGATGCGGTT
>NZ_JBPBBB010000037.1:0-25321 GCF_050896375.1 Roseovarius tibetensis | reverse complement strand
ATTTGCCATTTTGCTTTTTGTCATACCCATCATCCTTACTTAAGTTGATGGTCTCCGACAAATCCGGGGCGATTCAGTCCTGGAATGGCCGGCTGCTGAAAGGCGGGAAGCTCGTCTGCTTTCGCTTGCCCGTATCGGACACACATCCAACGGGCCAGATCGTGTGCTTCCTTAAGGAGCCAGCGCGCATGTTGGGCTCTCACGGGTTCGCCGTGCGCGGCTTTGTTGCCGTGCATGCGTAAAGCGTGGAGCTTGTCGAGTATGACCTTCGGCGTGATTGCGATAAAGGCGTCGTTCTTCAATAGATCGACGAATGTCGGCAGGTCCGGCTTCGGGAGCCCGAGCTCGCGGTAGATGTCCTTAGTCAGGTTTTCGCCGAAGAGGCGAAGCTTGACGAGTGCGCTTGCTGGGTCTGCGTGTGCATACGACTCCGCAAACCCACCAAGGCCAGCAAGTTCGGGCCAGCCGTCACCCAAGATTTCAAAATTGAGCGACTTCATGCCATCGCCTCCGCCAGAGCGGCGTCGAAGGCAGCACGATTGGCGACCACGACCGGGATTTCATGGGGGTTGTCCAGTTTGTCGGCGACATCCAGACGGAGGCGCTTCTGGAAATAGTAAAGCAGTGCTTTGCGCACCATCACTTCAGTGCGCCCATCATTCATTTCATAGTCTTGGGAAATGATCGACCGCTGGCTCTCACTCAAGGCTGGATTTGGCGAGAGCGCCACCGCGAAGCGATCATGCCAGAGCTTATCCTCGTTCGCGGACGCGCCCGGCAGTCCATGTTTTCGGGTCTTCATGCATCGTGACAAGATGAAGTCCTTGAACTTGTGATCGACGTGACAGAATGCACGGACATGCCAGCGCAGCCCGTCATTGCCGAGCGCGTGGGGCGAAATTCGCCTCCACTCGGGGGCAAGCTTCTTGGCGCTCATAGACTGGTAAAAGACCTCGATTGAGTGGCCTTCCCTCACGGCTTTGAGGACGTCGCGAAGGACGTCAGCCTCCACGCGCCGGTGTGGAATAGGCAGAGCATCGTGCTCGGGTGCCGATGCAAGCCAGGCCTCGGTCAAGCCAGATGCTCCGCCGTTCGACTCGCGCAGATGAGCGAGGTACGTGGACGCACTGGGCTGCATGAACACGGGTTTGAATTCGTCAGCAGCCTTATAGCGCTTGGCACTCTTATCGTAGACCAGATTTCCAGGCGCCTTTTCCTCGTAGAGCGTCAGGTCTTTTGAGGCCTGTGGCACGGAGACCCCGAACTGGTCGACGATGTCGGCGCGGTTGATCCCGCCCTCCCAAAAGAGGCGGAATTCAATAAACTCTAGCCGTTTTTCGACACCCCAGCGCATGGCAATTCCTCGTTGAGCGGGCAGGACAAAAGCGACCAACCGAATCGTTTAATGATGGGTATATAAACTATACGCATATTAACGATCAACCCCTTTACGCGATGTTTTTTGGAGGGAGTTCAAGCTGCGGTGCTTACCGAAAAGCCTTGGCTCTGCTCGTTCCACGCTGTGGGAAATGACGCCAGCATCAGCGCCAACGTTACCTCCAGCCCCTGCTTTCCGTCCAGGATCGCCTCGACGATGTCCGGCGCGAGCAGGGTCAGACGCAGGACGCGGGTCATGTAGGAGGGTGCGATCCCCTCGCGCTCGACATGGCGCCGTTGCGGCGCCCAAGATTCTCCATGCGCGACGATCACCTTACGCCAGATGTTGTCGTACTCATTCGCGGCAGTGTAAGCTGCTGAGTGGAATGCGGCGCGAGAGGGAGAGATGTGGCAGGGAAAATCAATTCGGGCGGTTCTTGCAGCCCTGCTGATTGCCGCTGGGCCATCCACAGCTGATCATGACGATATCCCGGACCCGCCACCCACCTCCGTTTCACAGCAGTTGCCGACGGATCTGAGCTTTGATCCCGCGTCCGTGACGGTGTCCGGCCTGTCGTCCGGCAGTTTCTTCGCCCACCAGTTTCACATTGCCTTCTCTGGAACGGTGACAGGCGCAGCCGTCCTTGCGGGCGGGCCCTATGGCTGCGTGGACATCATCGATAACCCCTACTGGCCGTTCTGGAAACTGGACCGGTTCTCCGCGGCGGTGGTCGCTTGCACGCATACCTTCGGAAACCGGTTCTGGGGCCTGCGCCCCGATCCTCCAGCCGCTGAGGATGCCTGGCAGCTGATCGACGCCACATACCAAGCTGGCGAGATCGACGATCCGGCAAACCTTGGTGATGATCGGGTGTGGCTCTTTCGCGGAGATCTCGATGCGATCGTTCCGGACGAAGTGGCCAACAGCCTCGTCGATTTGTACCGCCTTCTGGGCGTCGATGGCGACGCTTTGCATGTGGAGCTCGGTGATCCGGAACGCCCCGCCAACCATGGCATGCCTTTGGCCAGCTTCACCGGGGAGAGCCGGTTCCCGCCGCGCGACTGCGCAGACCATGCGCGGCCGTACCTGATCGAATGCGGATACGATGCCGCGGAACTTCTTCTGCGGCACCTTTACCCCAACGGGGTCTTCGAGAGGCCGGTGGATCCGCACGCCGCGGGTCGCCTGCGCGCGTTCGATCAGACTGAGTTCTTCCAGGCGTCCACGACGGCGAGCCTGAGCGGTGTCGGCTACCTGTACGTGCCGGACGCCTGCAGGTCAGAGGCGTGCCGGTTGCATGTCGCCCTCCATGGATGCCGTCAGAATGTCGATGCGCAGGGCGAAGACCGTATCCACGACGATTTCGTGCGGGACGCCGGCTACAACCGCTGGGCTGCTGCCAATCGGATCGTCGTCCTCTACCCGCAGGCCACAGCGACAGCGGTAAACCCGAGAGCCTGCTGGGATTTCTGGGGCTACAGCGGCGACGGATGGAGAACGCGCGACGGGGTCCAGATGAACGCCGTCGCTGGTATCATCGATCGACTGCTCGAAAGGTAGCACTTTCCTCAGTCAGCATTGCCGCGTATCGATGACGTCGCGAAAATGTTCGGGACTGTGGCTTCGGTTCTACTTCAGCAGAGCGTCTTTCGATGCGCGTCTGTTGAAGCCGCCACGCGTGGCGGGACGGCCATCGCGTTCACTCTGGCAATCGACACAGAGCTTGACGCCCGGCAGGGCGCGTCTCCGCGCCTCCGGCATCGGTTCGTCGCATTCGGCACAGTTGATCAGACTCTCGCCCTCAGGCAATCGCCTTGCCTTCATCCGTTTCAGTTCGTCCTGAATCGAGGCATCGATCTGCTCGTTTACGGCACCGTCGCGGGCCCATCCTCCGGCCATCTCGCAACTCCCTTTCTTTAAATCTTGATATAGGCTTCGAGCGCGTCTGATGAAACCGCCTGCGGGTCATAGCCACAGTTTCTGTTCCTCCCAGACCACGGGCAAGGGCCCCAGCACCCGCCCCAGCGTCACCTCCGGCCCCTGCTTCCCGTCCAGAATCGCCTCGACGATGTCCGGCGCGAGCAGGGTCAGACGCAGGACGCGGGTCATGTAGGAGGGCGCGATGCCCTCTCGCTCAGCCAGTTCGGCGATCGTCGTGAACTCGCCCGACTCGAGCATTCGTTTCCACCGAAACGCACGTGCCAGCGCCTTAATAAGCGTGCTGTCTGTTTTGCGCGGCTGCTCGGCGCACTCCGGAAGCTGCATCTCCTTCCGCCCGCCACGCTTCACGACATGGAATGGCACGTGCAGCGTCACAGTCTCAGGGATTGGCGTTCCGCGGGTCATGCAGCGTTCTCGATGGCACCAGTCAGCAATTCGCGGGAGAGGCCAGCGAGGCCGTCGATGCGGAGCCGCACGTTCAGGCCGTCCGTGCCGATATCCACGCGCTCGACCAGCAACACCACGATGCGCGCCTGCTCGGCGGGGAACAGTTCGTCCCACAGCGGGTCGAGCTGCTGCAGCGCCGCACAGGCGTCGGCCTCGCTGATGTCGTCGCCGTGGGCGCGCGCCGCCTTCCATGTGCCCGCGACGATCTCCGGCTGGCGGAACACGGCGCGCAGTTGGTCGATGACAGCCGCCTCGATCTCGCCCGCGGGCACGCGGCCCACCGGGCATGCTCCGGCCCCATGCTTGAGCACGGTCTGGCTGACATAGTAGCGGTACAGCCGGCCGCCCTTGCGGGTGTGCGTCGGCGAGAACGTGGCGCCGTCGGGCCCGAACAGCAGCCCTTTCAGCAACGCGGGCGTGTCGGCGCGTGTGCGCGCGGCGCGCTTGCGCGGGCTCTCCTGCAGGATGGCGTGGACGCGGTCCCATGTCTCGTGGTCGATGATCGCGTCATGCTCGCCGGGGTAGCTCTCGCCCTTGTGGACCGCCTCGCCGATATAGGCGCGGTTGTTCAGCATCCGGTAGAGGTACTTCTTGTCGATCCGGTTGCCACGCGGCGTGCGGATGCCACGCTTTTCCAGCACGCCGAGGTTTCGGTCGTACTCGCCGAGATAGCGCTTGAAGCCATAGTCGCGCGCGTCCTCCGGCGCATAGTTGCGGAAATGGCTGAGTTGCCCGGCCATCGGCCCCTGATTGCCGACCTGCCAGAAAAGCCACTCCATCATCTCCTTGCGTGCGCGCAGTTCACCCGGCTGCGGCGCGAACTGCCCGGTCTTGTCGGCGAGGTAGAGCAGGATCGCGCCGGACTCGAAGACCGTCACCGGCGCGTCGCCCCAGGCTGCCTCCGGCGCATGATCCACGATGGCGGGCATCTTGGCATTGGGGCTGATCGCGAGAAACTCGGGCGAGAACTGGTCGCCGTCGCTGAGCCGCATCAGGATGGAGCGGTAATCGAGGCCGGTCTCCTCGAGCATGATGGCGGCCTTCCAGCCGTTGGGCGTGGGCGCGAAGTAGAGGTCGATCATGGGCTGCCCTCCTGGGTGTCGGTCGCGATGCCTTGGGCGATCATGTCGGCAATGATCTCCGCGTCATAGCCGGCCTCGGCGAGCACCGCGCGCGTGTCTTCCCCCAGCCGCCGCGCGGGCCTTGGCGGCTCGGGCGGCGTGCCCGAAAATAGCGCCGGGGTCCGGGCCTGACGGATCCGGCCGGCCTGCGGATGTTCCTGCTCGATCACTGCCTCGTTGGCCTGCACCTGCGGGTGTGCATATACCTGATCGCGCGTCAGCACCGGCGCGCAGGGCACGTCATGCTCCCCAAGGCGGCGCATCCAGTTGTCGGTGGTGTCCTCGCGCAGCGCCTCCTGCGTCAGTTCCAGCCGGGCGGGTTTGTTCTCTTCCCGCGCGGCGACGGTGGCGAAACGCGGATCGGTCAGCCAGTCGGGCCGCCCGACGGCCGCCGAAAGGCCCTTCCAGGTGCTGTCGGTATGCGCCGAGACCGCCATCCAGCCATCGGCGGTCTGGCAGATCAGCTCGACAAAGCTCTGCGCTTCGCCGCTCTTGTCGGGTGCCGCCTCGTCGCCGACGAAGGTATGGCCGGCCATGTCCGAGCTCCACAGAAACGCCAGCACCGTGTCGAGCATCGAGACCTGCACATGGCTGCCCTCGCCGGTCCGGGCGCGCGCCAGAAGGGCGGCGGTGATCGCCTGCGCGGTCTGGATCGCGGTCAGCTTGTCGGGCAGGATCGTGCGCACCAGCCTGGGCCGTGCCGCATCCGACCCGCCCTGCACGCTGGCCAGACCCGACAGCGCCTGGATCAGCGGGTCGTAAACCGGCTTGCGCGCCCAGTCGCCGGTAAAGCCGAAGCCGGCGATGGAGGTGTAGACGATGTCCGGACACGCCGCGCGCACCGCGTCCTCGCCCAGCCCGATCCGCTCGGCCACGCCGGGGCGGAAGTTCTGCACGAAGACATCCGCGCCCTCGCAAAGCCGCAGCGCCGCCTCCACCCCGCGCGGGTCCTTGAGGTTCAGCGTGACCGATTTCTTGCCGCGATTGTTGTTGAGAAACGAGGCCGAGACCCCTCCGCGCCGCCCGGTGACCTGCCGGCTGAGATCGCCGCCTTCGGGATGTTCGATCTTGATCACCTCGGCGCCCTGATCGGCCAGCGTCATCGTGGCCAGCGGACCCGAGATCATGGTGGTCAGGTCGATGACCCGAAATCCGTGCAAGGGTCCTGACATAGGGTCGATCTCCGGTCTGGAAACATTCTGCGATGGACGCCAACCCGGGTAGGGCGGGCGATATGGTGTGCTCTTCTTTATCCGAAATACGCGCGAATGGCAGGTCAGTTCCGCATGGGAATACCGTCTTGCCAGCGGAAGCCGACACCGCCGCCTTGCCAGACGCCCTCGCCGATCGGGTTGGGGCCGTCGATCTTCACATGCTGCGGCAGGTCGAAAGCGGGCGCAAGATCCCGAACACCTTTCACGGTGCTGCGATGCATGATCCGCAAGCCCTGTTTTTCCACAGGCATATGCGCTTCGGGCGCCGCCCGATGCGCGACGGCAAGGTTGTCGATGAAGACACAGTCGTTTTCGTGGTACTCGTATGCGACAGCATATCCGTCGCTGAGCCCGGCGTTCAGGATGTCGTTGTAGTCGTGGCAGAGCTGCTTGAGATCCTCGGCGTCCAGCAGGCTGAAACGGGAGGCGGCGCGTCATTTCAAGGTCCCGCCCGACAGCGTCAGGAAGCTGCTGCCGTTTTTGGCTCTGCCCGGTGCGCTGCGCCGGACCGCGTCAAACCCCAGAAATCCGCGATGTGGCGGGTCGAGGAAATGCCGACGTCCAGCATGTACTTGCCTTCCTGCCCCAGGCCCTCGTCGCCCTCGGCTCTGATCGGCGTGCCGTGGCCCATGTCCGCGATGATGTAGTGCTCGATCACCACCCGCCCGTCAGGATCGCACCAGACTTCCCGAGGGAAGCCGTCAACCATCTCGACGCGTGTCGTCGGTCCTTCGACCTTGTGGATCTTCTGCCATTGCCGGACGATTGCGCCGGCGTTGGAATTGTCGACGGTCGTATCGCTGTCGCCATGCCAGACCGAGATCGTCGGCCATGGACCGGTTGATTTCGAAGCTCCGCGCACAAGCGCGTCGAGTTGGCTGTCCGACGGTCCGCCATAACCTTTCATGCGAAAAAACGCCTGCGTCAGAGTTTTGGCGCTACGGTAGGGCAGCCCCGCGATGATCGCCCCTCCCGCGAACACTTCCGGATAGGTCGCCAGCATCACGGATGTCATGGCACCCCCGAGGACAACCCCGTGATGAAGACCCGCGACGGGTCGATGCCGTAATCGTCAACGACTTGTGCGATCATCTGACGAATAGACAGCGGTTCGCCGCCGCCGCGGTGGCTGTGGCCAGTCTCGAACCAGTTGAAGCTCCCAAGGCGGTTGTTGGTCAGTCTTTGCTCCGGGAACAGGAGCGCCATCCCGCATTCATCGGCGAGAGTAGACCAGCCCGATCCGATATCATAGCTCTCGGCTGACTGGGTGCAGCCATGCAGCACGACGACAAGCGGGCTGTTCTTCGTGAAGTTCTCCGGAATATAAAGCTCCGCGCTCAGCGACCCCGGGTCAGTCCCGAAATTTTCCATGACGGAGAGACGATTGGCGGTAGTTGAAGGTGCTGACATAAGAATCCCTGTACATGAGCCGGTACTGGCCACGTGAGACGCGCGGAACCGAATTTTCGGGCCGGGCGCGATATGACTGTCCACGGTTCAAGGTGGACACGAAGAGACCTTTGCCGCCCGCGGCGGATGAGATCCATCAGACGGATCAGGGGCATCGCAGATGGGTCCCGACACGCCGCCCTGAAGTCTTTCGATGTCCATCCTGAGCAACAAACTCGACGAGAGAGGGCGTTTTCTTGCCTGCATATTCACCCCGAAGGCCGCGCCAAAGCCAACTGCGATTGCCCTGTCAGACGGATACGCCAAGCGTCTCGGTGATTGGGCTGCACCTTGCTGGTTTCCCGGTCCGCTTGCACAGATGCAGGTTAGTCCCGGCACCGATAAAATGCAGGAACTTGCGTGCGCAGCCGCGCACCTGCTGGCGCCAGCCGTCCGGCCTTTACACTTTCCGCATAGGAAAACGGATCAGACGTCACTCCGCTTTCGAAGGAATTGTCTCGGCCACAACCACCAGGATTCCACGAACATGAATTGCCTTATCGGTGTTTTGACGACAAGCAGCAGAATTCCGATTGATAACAGGCACCAGATCGCGGCCACTTCATTGGGGTTGCTGGTCAGGAGCAAGGCCAATTGCGGTCCGACCTGGAAATGGTACACGGTAAACCGCCAGGAGCCGTAGACGAACGGCAACAGAATGCCGGCGATGAAATAGCTGGGGTACAGGCTCAGGAAAGATGCCCACGAAGCGACGGTGATGAAGTTCAGCATCCCGTTTGTCGGCACATCCCAGGCGATATGCCAGTCTCCGGAAACTGAGCAAAGCCGATCGGCACACAGCCCGCGCCCCAGTGGACATGACCCTGCCCATTCGAACGGGTAAAGCTGCAGAAGCATGATGACTGCCGAAACAAAACAGACTGCATAAACCGGCCACTGGTTTTTCTCGCGAACAGCAGTCGGTATGAAATACATGGACAGCATGTTGATGAAGAATGGCTGGAACACGATGTGCAAGTAGCTCAGGAGAGTGGCAATTTGATTTGAGGGCAGCGCGCATTGGTCGATCACCGAGTATGTGAAAGCCTGCAAAAGCTCCATTGACGAGAAATAGCCGAGGGCCATCCATAACGGCGCAGGTTCCCTCTTGTATGCTGCATACGCTGTTGTTCCTAGACCTATGACCGCGAGTACTGCCGACGCTTCACCGCTCCAACACATCAAGTCTCTTTCTCGATTGGGAGAATGGTCGAACTGGCACTGCAACGTACCAATCAGGTGTGGCGGACCATCGGGGGCGCCAGTCAAACACCAGGATCAGCGTCCTCTTTTGGGCTGTGATGCAGAGGGAGTCTGCAGGACGGGCTGTTTCTTGGCAGATCCGTCCGTGGCACGGGGGTCAGGTCCACCCCATCGCGGGATTGTCAGCTTGTTGTCAGGGTGACGCCCCGGAAGGCTTCTCTCGCCCGCTGTGTCGAAGGCATCATTCCCAAGGCCCAATCCCGTCCCTGCGTGTGTGTCACCAGAAGACGCGCCCAGATCAAAGCCCGGGCGGTCGATCTTGCGAGCGCTTTCGTCGGCCGCGCGGGGCGCGTCTTGAGCCGGGTTCTTCCCGATCTTCTTGTCGGAAGCGTCGTTCGTTTCCGGCGATCCGGACGACGCGGGTGTTTTATCTCGGTGTTTCATGACTTGATTCCTTTGCAGGGCGGCGGGGCTCTGAACTGCGACTCAGCTTGCCAGCACTGCGCGCCGCCGGGTCCGCGATGGGCTGCCCGGCCTTCGAAGCTATATTTCGTCATAGATCATCCGGGCGGTCCGATTGCTGATCCAGGTTAGGAAGACGGGCCTGATACCGGTCGGCGGCTGACCTAGAGTTGATAGTCCTGCAAAGCAGATCTGCGTCAGTTTTTGCGCGCGATTTCCGCTCCATGATGGAAACCGCCGGATAGTGTCCCAGCCTGTGGTGTAGGAGGCCGCGCGCGGAGCCTTCGGCGAAGCGCAACCCGCGAAACGCGCGTTGGCCTATGTCGGACTCGATTGCGACGACGCCGCACGCAGCTTCAACGACAACGACCTTTTCTTGCCATTGCTATCCCTGGTGCTGGGCCCCGATCCCCTCGAACATCGCGCGCAGATCGACGGTCGAGCGTTCGCCGATATCGGCAAAATTCTGGTCGAGCCACCGCGTGGCGGTCTCGCGGCCCATGTCGCGCAGCATGCTCAGGAAGTCCCATTCCACGTTCATTTTCGAGGAGGCGCCGAGCGGCTTGAGCTCCGCCTGGTTCTCGATGACATGCACGCGCACCTGACGGTAATCGTCGGCCGAGAGCTTGCCCTGGCGGATCAGCCGGTCGACGAAGTCTATCGCGCGCAATTCCTTGAGCAGACTGCCGTTGAAGCTGATCTCGTTCATGCGGTTCTGGATGTCCATCGGGGTCTTGGGCGCGCCCTTGCGCTCGATCGGGTTGACCTGGATCACGACGATGTCGTCGGTGCCGGTCTCGCCATGGAACGGAAACAGCGACGGGTTGCCCATGTAGCCGCCGTCCCAGTACGGCACGCCGTCTATCTCGACGGCCTGGTAGAGATGCGGCAGACAGGCCGAGGCCATCACCATGTCGGCGGTGAGCCCCTCGCGCGGGAAGACCTTGACCTTGCCGGTTTCCACATTGGTGGCCGAGATGTAGAGCTTGAACGCGGTGCATTTGCGCACCATCCCGAAATCAATGATCTTCTCGACCAGATCGCGCAGCGGATTGCTGTTCATTGGATTGAGTTGATAGGGCGAGGCGATCCGCGACAGCGCGTCCATGGCGTGGTACATGGGGTTGTTCTGCAGACCCCAATTGCCCGTCAGCACGTCATAGGGTGTGCGTTTCAGGGGACTGTGCTTCGCGCCGTCGCTCATTGCGCGCCAGAAGTGATCGAGCGCCGCGCGTGCGCCCTCGGGGCCCTCACGGGTGAAGCCGTCGGCCAGCGCCACCGCGTTCATTGCGCCCGCGGAAGTGCCCGAAATCCCGGCGATCTGCAGCCGGCCGTCCTCCAGGATGCGGTCGAGCGCCCCCCAGGTGAAGGCGCCATGCGCGCCGCCGCCTTGAAGCGCGAGGTTCACGAGTTTCGTTTTCTGCGCCATGTGGTTGGCTCTTTCTTGGGTCGTGGATGCGCTGACCGCGCGGCGCTCAGGCCAGATAGTCGTGGACGACGCGCCCGTAGGGCAGCGCCATGTCGGCGATGATGTGCTGGCCCTCGACCACGCGGCGCACCGGCAGATCGGCGACCAGCGCGTTGATATGCGCCACGTGGTGCAGCCGGGCGCGGCCGCGCCGGACGCCCATTCCGGTGATGTCGGTCATCCGCTGACCTGGAAACACGGGAACTGGCTCTCGGTCCGGCAGGCTCTGGCGGGCCGCGCGGGACCTGGCCTCGGACCCGTGCCCGTCACGCGCGCTCCGTCATCTCGCCCCTACCGCGTTGCGCGTTTCGCTGATCGCATCCGTCTCGGGCTCCGCGAGGCTGTCGGGGATCGTGACGCGGAAGCACGCGCCTTCGGCGAGGCCGTGGACGAGACAGATGTCACCGCCATGGGCGCGGACCAGATCGGCCGCGATCGCAAGCCCGAGGCCGGAGCCGGAGCCGTCGGGACGGGTCGACCCCCGGGACGACAGGAACAGATGCGTCAGCGCAGCCTGCGGCACGCCAAGGCCGGTGTCGCGCACGTCGATGGTGCAGCCGGACCCACTGCGCCGGGCATCGACACGGATCTCCTTGTATCGAAAGCCCGGCCCCTGCAACGCCAGGATGGCGTTGCCCAACAGATTGAGGAGGGTGCGGAACAGATCGTCGGGATCGGCGTCGATCTCGACGGTGGTCGCGACGTTGTTGATCCAGCTTATCTCCGCGTGGTCGAGATCGAGCGTGTTCGCGACCTCGTTGACCAGCGGCGCAAGGGCGAGCCGCTGCCGGTGCGGGCGTCCCTTCGCCGCCGTGTCATCGTTGCGCGATGTCGTGCAGAGCGCGATGGCCCGGTCCAGCGACGCGGTCAGCTTCGGTGCCAGCCGCCGCACTTTCGGGTCATCGACCTGCGCCAGCCGATCCGACAGAAGCTGCGCGCATGTCAGGATATTGCGCAGGTCGTGGTTGATCTTGCGCGTTGAAAGGCCGGGTCCTGCGTGGTCCACTCGCCCGTCATCCAGGTTGCCGAAACCGCGCATCGTTGCGCCGTTCATCCGGTTGTCCGGTGCTTTGAGTTGGTCGATATTCATTCTCAATACCCCTTGTTGTCGGTGGCCGAATCCGACACGGCATCCGCGCCGGCAGACACGTCTTCCCCGAGCCCGTCCACGGTGTTGCAGGCCTGGAGCGCGAAAGATGCGGACAGGGCCGCCGCTAGGAGCGTGAGCGAGCTGAGCTTGGGCGTCGTCATGTCGGGTTATCCTTGTGCCGAGACGCCCGCGGCGACCGCTGCGGGCTCTGCCACCCGCATTACGCCGATTGCTCAAAGCGAGCACTTACCTGCATCAGCCTATCGCAGCACCAAATCAGCACCACATCGTTGCCGGCCACAATGTCGATTCCGGCGCGGATCGGCAAAACCGCATACGGCTCAGGCGGAAACCGCCCGGGCCTCGGCGAAGGACAGGAGCCTGCCGCGCTGCTCGTCCCACAGGTGCAGCCGCGCGCAGCGGAAGCTTTCAAGAAGCGTGATGCGTTTTGACCTTGCCAGCAGGTCGTGATCCCGGATCGCCTCGGGCAGGCGGTAGAACGGGATGCGGCTGGCCAGGTGATGCACGTGGTGCACCCCGATATTGCCGGTGATCCAGCGCAGGATGCCGGGCAGCGCGTAATGCGAGCTGCCATGCAGCGCCGCCTCCTGGATGTTCCAGTCTTCCTCGTGCTCCCAGCTTGTTTCCTCGAACTGGTGCTGCACGTAGAAGAACCACATGCCCGCCATCGCGGCCAATAGCATCGTCGGCAGGAACACGAACAGCAGCACGTTCCAGCCGCCCAGCCAGACGATCACTGCCAAAATGGAGCCGATGGCGGCATTGGTCGCCATCGCGCTCAGCCAGTAGCGCCAACCCGACCGCATCAGGTGAACGGGCAGCCTTTGTTGCAGGAAGAAAGTGTAGAACGGCACCATTCCGAACAGGAAGACGGGATTGCGCACGAGGCGGTACAGCGCCCGGCCGAGCCAGTCCTTCTCTTGGTATTCCCGCACCGTCAGCGTCGGCAGGTCCCCGACCCCCCGCCGGTCGAGATTGCCGGTCGTGGCATGGTGGATCGCGTGTGTCTTGCGCCAGACGTCGTAGGGGGTCAGCGTCAGCACGCCGATCCCACGTCCGATCCAGTCGCACAGGCGCCGGTCGCGGAACAGCGACCCGTGCCCGCAATCATGCTGTATCATGAACAGACGCACCAGGAACCCCGCGTTCACCACCGCGAGGGCCAGCGCCAACACCGCGCTGATCGACACCATCCACCAGGCCACGGCCCAGATCGCGACGAAGGGCACCAGCGTGACGGCCAGTTCGAACACGCTGCGCGCAGGGATCGGCTGGCGGTATTTCGTCAGCGTTCGGGTCCAGTCGGACGCGGTCAGCGCGGTTTCGCTCTGCGCGTCTTGGCCGTGCGCAGGTGCCGCAGCCGGGTCATCATTCGCCTGCCGCGTGTCGCGCGCGGCAGGCGCAGGGAACTGCCCAACCTGCACGCCGGATCGTGCCGACGTGACGTGCTGGCCGCCGGCGGTCTGCATAGTCTGATGATCAGGCCGGCCGGCGGCCGGCGTGTCACCTGGTCTGGTCGCGAATGTCATGGTGCGCGTCGTTTCCTCTTTGGTCGAGCCTGTCATTTCGGCGGTCTTCGAACGGAGTTGCCGCCAGCGATGATTCGGTTGATGATCGTGGCCACGGCCCGGTGCGCTTCCGTTTCGGCCTCCGTGCCGGTGGCGTTCTCGTGGGTCGCCGCAGCATCGTGGAGCACCCCCATGATCTCGTGCTCGGGCAGCAGCTCGCGATCGTTCATGGCAAGCATGAGCGCCTCGCAGATCGTGAGGGCGGCCATGCCGGCATGGTCAGTTTGAACGGGCATCGTGGAGACTCCTTGATCCTTGCGGCGACACGGCCATCGGGCCGGTCGAAGCCTGTTTGATGCACCCGTTGTGACAGGAAATGAGGTATGCTGGGCTGATCCAAAGCAGTCACCTGGCGAGAATTCTCGAGTAGGGCTAACAACGGGACATCGGGAGATCGGGAAAAGGGCCCATGAACACCACTGCAAACAGCCCGCTCACACGCAAGCTCTCGAGTTTCGTCGCCTTGTCCGAGGCCGAACTCGCGGTGCTGGAGCGTCTGCACCAGCGACGCCGGTCCTTTCCTGCGGGGCGCGACCTCGTGCACGAGGGACAGTCGGGGCAAGCCGCCTATATCCTGTCGGACGGCTGGGTCTGTTCCTACAAGATCCAGCCGGACGGGACGCGCCAGATCGTCGATTTCCAGATCCCGGGGGATTTTCTGGGGCTGCGCAGTGTCCTGCTGCGCACCTCCGATCACAGCTTCGAGACGATCGTCGACAGCCAGGCCGCCGAGGTGATGTCGCGTGACCTGTTGCAAGCCTTCGATCAGACACCGCGGCTTGCCACGGCCATTCTCTGGGCCGCGTCGCGGGATGAGGCGATGGTTGTCGAGCATCTCGTCAATATCGGGCGGCGCGACGCCGAAGCGCGCATGGCGCATTTTCTGCTGGAACTGGGATCGCGGCTGGCGCTGGTGGGCATGGCGAGCAAGCAAGGATACGACTGCCCGCTGACGCAGTATCACCTTGCCGACGCCCTGGGCCTGAGTGCGGTCCACGTGAACCGCGTCCTGCGGCAGCTTCGCGAGAACGGGCTGGTCACTGTCCGGGACGGTCGCGTCACGTTCCATGACCACGAGAGGCTCGCCGAACTTGCCGAGTTCGACGCGTCATACCTCGATCAGACCGGACCACTGCTGAAATGAGAATCGCAGCCGAGGCGGAGGCCATCCCCCGGTCCTCTGGACGAGCGGATGAGATCACGCAAGTGCTGGATCTTCCGCGCCTGGTGCGATTGCAGATTCATGCGGTGACATCGGCACATCCGGCATCGCCGTGTCTTCCGAGGGGGCAGCCCGACGGCGCGTCGCGTTTCATTTGCCTTATTCGGATGTGCCGGTGAAAAGAAGCTGCGCCGCTAAAAACAGGACCGCCACCAGCGTCCAGATCAGTCCTGTCGATATCGTCAACCTTTTTGTTTCGGGGGCTGCCCCGGCCTTCGCCTGACTGGCGTTTTTTGGAAGCAGGCCAGCCAAATCCTGCGCGACAGCGCCATCATCCTGCTCAAGCGCCGGTACGTCGCACACGCGTGACAGCAAGGTGTCCAGGCGCACGCCTGCAGCCTCCCGCCCGAGGCTCGCGAGTTCGCGGGCCTCCTGCCAGGGATCGAGGTTCAGCCGCGCCAGTGCGGAAAGAACGGTCACGCCGTTGCCGTTGTAGTCCTCTCCGACGGATGCGTGGAGAAATCGGTCGAAATCGTGGTTTTGGGGATCGAGAACAGCATTTGTGGCCATCTTATCCTCCTTTTCATGGGCTTGTGGGTCCCGGCACCCTGCCAGGAAACAGGCGGCCTCCCGCGAATAGGGGCACGAGAGGCGCTCCTCGCCGAAGCATAGGGAAAACATTGGGCAGGGGTGCTGACACAGATCAGTGCGTTGTCATGCTGTCACGCGCGGCTCCGGCTTGAGGGGCCGGAAATACCGACATCCGCAATTTCCGCGAGGCGCTAACATGGATCAGCCCATGGCACATCTTCGCAGGTTAAAAGATGGAAGGCGCGTGTCCGCGTCCGAAAAAGGCCCGGCGCCTGTCACAGGGGCTGCGAGGGCCAGAACGAGACCGTCCAAGCATCGAGCCGAACACGCAAGCGAACCGGAATACGGCAACGGATCACCGCTATCCCCAGCACTGCCCCGATGTCCAAAGCTCTGCGAAATAGGACGGCGCGGCGGGGACGAGCCTGTCGGATGACCGCTAACCAGATACCGCGCAACGCACAAGGAAGGCACCAATGACTTTGACCAGCAAGACGATCGCCGTTTTCGGCCACCCTTTCAACGTCCCAGGGTTCGACGAAATGCTTCCTGCGGGCGAATACGAGATCGAAACCGAGAACTGCGCACCACCGGATCGGCTTGACCCCGACGCGTGGCTAGCCTCCGTCTGCGTGAAACTGCATACGCGGGCGTCTCATCCCGGTCTCGAACGGGTCCTGACGGTTACGCTGGCCGACCTCGACCATGCGCACGCCATGGACAAGGTATCCGGCCGGGACCTGACAGATATCTTCTTCGAAGACATGTTCGGCGATCCGCTCGTGCGTCTCGCGATGCAGGCCGATGGTGTAACCGCCGCACAAATTCGCGAACTCAATTCCGCGTCGCGGCTTTCCCGGGGCGGGAATGACGAGCCGGACCGGACACCAGAAACCGGACCCAAGCGGGAGGAGGCGCCGATCAGGGCCGCAGAGAATGAAGGCATGCCGGTCAGAAGGTGACATGTGATGCGGCAGATCGGAATTTACGACACCGTTCATCAATCAGGGCTGTGCTAACGCGGGCCGCCATGTTGACGGTCTTGGCTCGTAAACATGCTTGAAAGCGACACCGAAACGAAGTCGCGGGCGACGTCCGCCGGCCTGTCCGAGGATACACAGTCGGGCATAGGGTCAGGACGCGGCGAGAAACTGTTCGCTCTCGGCCTGTTTCACGTTATCGAGCGATTACTTCTGGTGGTTGTCGTGGCCATGACGCTGGTCGCGGTCGCCTTCGAAATCCTTGCCATCTATCGGCTGGGGACCATCCTGTTGGCCGATATTCTGCTGATGTTCCTGTATCTTGAAGTGATCGGAATGGTGTCGGTCTATTATGCCCGACGCGATTCCGTCTTCGTGTATCCAATATTTATAGCTATCACGGCCGTAGGGCGTTTGGTCGTTCTGCAGGGCAAGGAAATGGCGCCGGAAAATATACTCATCGAGGCGGCCGCCATCTTGCTCTTGTCGATTTCGGCGCTGGTAATCATCTGGGCAATGCGACAGCAAAAGCTGTGAAACGCCTCGGCAATTCCAGTTTTCGCAGGCCAGAGTCTCCGGGTCTGCAGAGGTGGGCGCGCGGACCCTCTTTACGACCAGAAAACGCCGTGCGCCCGCGCCGATGATGATCGTGGTGAAAAGCGTCACCGCGACGACGATCCGGAGAGTGCGTCCATGATGGTCCACATAACGGTCCGGGAGAACAAACGCGCGGCCGAACGCGATGGCCCATCAAGGGCCGTATCGACGGATCGGTTGGCATAGACATCTTCGTCCGCAGCCTTCCATGCCTTGGAAGGTGCCCCTTCTATTTGCGAAGCCGGTCTGCAGCTCGTCCCGGGCGCTGCTTGGGTAGTGCCCCGGGAAGTGGTGTAGGAACTGGTGTCCACCTGCTTCTTCATAGCCGGTGTCGCTCGTTCACTGTGCGGCAATCATCGGCGCCGCATCGGGATCGTCGCACATTGCGGTCAGCTTTTCCACCGGCATGTAGCGGCGCGAGACGGCCCACTCGTCATTCTGTTCCAGCATCAGCGCACCGACGAGGCGGATGACGGCCTCGCGGTTGGGGAAGATCCCGACGACGTTGGTGCGTCGCTTGATCTCCTTGTTGACGCGTTCCAGCGGGTTGGTGCTGTGCAACTTCGAGCGCAGGCTCGCGTCAAACGCCATGTAGGCCAGCACATCGTGCTCCGCCTCATCCATCAGCTCGGCGACGTCGCGGAACCGCTCGCGCAGGCTGTCGGCGACCTCGCGCCAGCGGACGTGGGCCTGGTCGCGGTCGGTCTCGGCGAAGACGGTCTTCACCACGGCGCTGACCACCGGCTTGTTGGTCTTGCCAACGCGGGCCAGCAGATTGCGCTGGAAATGCACGCGACAGCGCTGCCACCCTGCGCCGAGAACCTTGCGCGCAGCGGCCTTCAACCCCTCATGGGCGTCGCTGATCACCAGCTGCACGCCCCGCAGGCCGCGGCGGGTGAGAGACCGAAGGAAGTCGGCCCAGAAAGTCTCGGCCTCGGAGGGCATGACGGTGATGCCCAGGATCTCGCGCCGCCCGTCGGTGTTGACCGCCACGGCCACTATCACCGCCATCGAGACGATCCGCCCGCCTTCGCGCAGCTTCACGTAGGTGGCGTCGAGCCAGAGAAAGGGCCAGTCGCCCTCGAGGGGCCGGTTCAGGAACGCCTGCACCCGCTCGTCGATCTCCTCGCAGAGCCGCGAGACCTGGCTCTTCGAGGTGCCCGTCAGCCCCATCGCGCGCACCAGATCATCAACGGCGCGGGTGGAGACGCCGTGGATGTAAGCCTCCTGGACGACCGCCATCAGCGCTTTCTCGGCTGTCCGGCGCGGTTCCAGGAAGGTCGGAAAATAGCTGCCCTTGCGCAGCTTCGGGATGTTCAGCCCGATCGTGCCGGCCCGGGTATCCCACTGCCGCGGCCGGTAGCCGTTGCGCTGGTTCTCGCGGTCCGGGCTGCGTTCGCCGTGGCCCGCGCCGCACACGGCAGCCACCTCGATATCCATCAGCCTCTGTGCGGCACCCTGGATCAGCTCGCGCAGGAAATCCGCGTCGTCGCTCTTGGCGATCACCCCCGGAAGGTCGATCATGGTGTCGGTCATCGTGCTCTCCTTCGTTGTCTTCGGTCTTCAAGCAACCTCAAACTACGAAGAAGCGCGGTGGCCACCACCCCGGCCGCGCGCTGCGCTACGCCAGGGGCTCCGCGCACGGCCTCCTACACCACCCGGTGGGGCACTACCGCTGCTTGCCTCGGCTTCGAGCGCTGTAACCCAACTCCATCCCGCGACGGATGCCACGGACCCTGCCCAGAGCCTCAAATCAAACTGCAATTCCCAAGAGGCGATGGGAGAGGAGGCTGGAGACGCGCTGCGCCGATGAACTGCATCACGACATCGAATGGCGCGCGGCGTGTTAACCCAGGTTAGTGGCGCCCGCGATTGACTGCTTTATCATCATATCTTTGGATTTCAGGGCTGATCCTGTCTGATAAGGAGGCGTTTCATGAACAGGTCCATGCCATGCGCCAGTGCGGTGCCGGTTTCACCTCTCGGAGTGTCGGCCACGACCACCGACGGGCAGCGCGGTTTGCCGCGCTACTTCACGCAGATTTTTGCGAGAGCCTGCGCCATGGAGGCGGGACTGGTTACCTTTGTGCTGCCCGACGGTCGCAAATTTCGCGCAGAAGGCGCGCGGCCGGGGCCGGGGCCGGTAGCCGAGTTGCATGTGCATGATCCCGATCTCTTCACGCGGCTGATCCGCGAGGGTGACCTGGGGTTCTCGGAGGCTTACCTTGACGGCGACTGGTCGACGCCGGATCTGCAGGCTTTCATGGATCTCGTTCACGTTGCCGGCGATGACATATACGATGGATTTCCGGGCAAGGGCCTGCTCCGACTTGTCGAGCAGGCACGGCAAGCCCTCCGAGGCAATACACGGCGGCAGGCGCGGCGCAACATCGCCGCCCATTACGACCTCGGCAACGATTTCTATCGGCTCTGGCTCGATGAGACGATGACCTATTCATCGGCCATGTTCACGACCGGACAAGAAAGCCTCGAGTCGGCGCAGACCGCGAAATACGCGAGCCTGATCGACGAGATGGGCGTCGAGGCGGGTGATCACGTGCTGGAGATCGGCTGCGGCTGGGGTGGCTTTGCCGAATACGCCGCCACCGAGCGCGGTCTGCGCGTCACGGGGCTCACCAACAGCGAGGCGCAGCACGACTACGCGCGGGACCGCATCAGAAACGCCGGCCTCGATGACCGGGTCGAGATCAGGCTCCAGGACTACCGCGATGCGCGCGGCCAATTTGACGGCATCGCCTCGATCGAGATGTTCGAGGCGGTCGGAGAGCGCTACTGGCCGGTTTATTTCGAGTCTGTTTGTGAACGCCTGAAGCCGCAGTGCAATGCGACACTGCAAATCATCACCGTTCAGGACCGCCGCTGGGAGGTTTATCGCAGCGGAGTCGACTTCATCCAGAAATACATCTTCCCCGGGGGGCTCGTGCCCTCGCGCAAAGCACTCCTCGCGGAAGTCGAGCGCGCCGGCCTGCGGGTCGTCCACTCGGTCGAGTTCGGCGAGAGCTACAGCCAGACGCTCCGCCGCTGGCATGAAACATTCAATGAAAATTGGCCACGGATTTCCGCCTTGGGCTTCGACGAGAGGTTTCGGCGGATGTGGAACTTCTATCTCACGTCCTGCGCCGCGACCTTCGCAAGCGGGAATTGCGACGTGACGCAAATCACCTTGAAACGGCCGGCCTGAGATGGCGTCCGCACCCGCACGATCCTGTCGCGTCGTCGCGTATGAAGGATTTCGACTTTACGGGAGAAAATGGAATGATGATGACCGCTGTTCGGACTGCTCTGGCACTGGCCTTGGTGGCGCCTGTCTCAACGTGAGCTCAGGAAACAATTGCGCTTCCCCGGACGTCATCGAGGGATTCTACATCACCCTCGATGACGTGCGCGCCCGAAGCGACGAGCTCTATGACGCGCTTGCACGCGCCGCCGGCGACCCGATTACCGAGGCGGACTTCGTCGGAAGGCGGCTGCCGGACAAGGTCGTGCCGGAAGATACGGACCGGGACCTGCTGCAGGGGCTGTTCAGCGTTCTCGACATGAATTCTGACGGCGAGTTGACCCGTGCCGAGTGGAACAAGCGGATCGAGAGCGACCTGGTGTTTGCCGATGCAAACGAGGATGGCAGGATAACGCTCCAGGAGCTCTCAAACGCGCGAGAAAACATCGGCATCGACGATGCGCTCGGCCTGATCTTCTGATTTCCGGCCCGGCCCGGCTGTCAGTCTTAAAGGCACGTGGAAATCCCCGAAGTGCACGGCTCGGGCAGGTGGCGCTGAAACGCGGCTCAGGCCGTCGCGTCAAGGAGGGCGGGCACCGGTGGCTTATCGTGGATACCCCACCCGCCGAGCGCTAGCGTGAAGCTCCGGCCGAATACGCGGAGGGGCAAGACGGCCTTTCTGGCCGCGACGGACCGGCACGATCTCAGGTGCATTACGGACCAAAAGCCGCTATTCTACCATTCGCCATGTTGCGACGACGCGATCTCTGAGGGTTGTCCGGCCAGCCCGGCTCGACGCTCGGGATGATCACACTGCGATACCTTGCTGGATAGCAACTCGCCTCAGCGCAGCCCGAAAAAACCAAGTATGAAAATGACGATGACGACGGCGCCGACGATCCAGATGATATTGTTCATGATGTGCTCCATTTCATTGTTTGACCGAGTGTGCGCACCAGCCGGCGGGTGGGTTTCGGGGCATTCTTGACGGCCCTTCGGATGCAGCGCCCCGCGCGCTGATCACAGGGCCGGGCGCCGGCGAACCGGCACCCGCGCGCGCGTTACTTGTCGAGGTTGCGCAGGATGTCCACCAGCGCCTCGGCACCCTCGATGATATCGTCGCTTGCACCGCGCGTCTCCTGCATGACGGATGCAGCCGTGGGCCGGTCGAGATAGCCGGTCGCGGCGTGATCGCGGTTGCGCTGGTAGTCTTCAATCGCCCGCCGCGTGTCGCCGTCAAAGGTGCCATCTTTCCGACCCGGTGCGAAACCGAGGACATCCAGGCGTTGCTCGATCGAAAGACGGTCGGCCTTGCTCAGGTCGAGCGCCGCTTCCTTGGCGGCGGGATCCGGCCGCGTCGGCTCGGTCTCGCTGGTATCGGCCTGCGGTTCGGGTGCGGGCGCTGCGGCGTCCGCCTGCTGGTTCAAGAGCGCCACCTGCGCGCTCGTGAGATAGCCTGTCTCGGGCAGGTCGTTGACCGTCTGCCATTGCCGGAGCGCCGTGCGCGTTCCCGGCCCGAAGATGCCCTCGACGCCGCGCGTATCGTGGCCGAGCACGGTCAGGTTCTCCTGGATCGTCCGCCGCTCCGCCCGTGTCAGATCGAGCCGCTGCTCGGCGGCAGCGCCCGGATCGGGTGACGCCGTTTCCGGTGCGTCGCTCGTGTCGGCCTCCGGCCGGTCCGTGACGCGTTCCGCGGTCTCGGGTGTGAGAACCAGGCCGGACCCGGTATCTCCGGTCACCCAGGCGGCCGAATCCAGATTGCCAACCGCAGTGCCGACCCTGATCCCCGGCGCGAGGAACCCGTCGACCACGCTGCGGCCAAAGTCACTCTGGCCCGTGGCGCGGCGCGCGATGGCGCGGCCCGGTGCGGCGGCCGAGACCACGAGCACGCCATCGGGCGCCTCTATGTCCGACAGTCCCGGCGCGGCAAACCCCTCGGCCTCGAACCCGTCGAGCTGGGCCCCGTCGAGGAACACCACCGCCTCACCCGGTTCCCGGCCAGCCAGCCTGAGCACGAGGTCCAGTGGCACGCCGTCCATCATCGTCTCGACCAGCGAGGCGTTGCCCTGGTCGACAGGCGTCAGATAGTTGAGCCCGTCGCTGGTCAAGGTGTGGCCCGAGTAGAACACCACCAGACGGTCGACGGCCGCGTCGCCGTCGAGCAGGGCCGTGAATTCGGTGATGCGCGCGCGCATCCCAGCACGGTCGAGGTCAGTGCCCGAGATCACCTCGTAGCCGTGCTCTGCGAGCGCATCGGCAACGGCGCGAGTGTCGGCGCGAGCACTTACCGCCTCCGGCGCATTCCGGTAGTCCTGATTACCGATCACCAGTGCGACATCCGCCGCCATGACCGTCGCCGGCAGCATCAAAGCAAAGCTGGTGACGGACGCCAGTTCAAGAGGCATGAGCCGTTTCATTTCCATTTTCCTTCTGTTGTTAGTGGCCACACTATCGCGCCTCGTAACTCCGCGCCCTAACTCAGATCAGCCCCGCACCGCGCGGTTTGCCCCAACGATGCCCCGACACCTTCCGGCAAAGTTCCGGTCCGGTTCAGATCATCGCGACAGCTCAGGGCGCGACAGGTGACATCAAGCTCCCATCCTCTTGGGAAACCGTTGCAGCCGCTCATCCTGCGGGGTGCTGAAAATCTGATCGGGCGCCCCACTCTCGAAGATCTTTGCGCTGTGTATGAACACCACTCGGTCGGCGATCTCGCGCGACCTGCATCTCTTCGGTTGCGATCAGCATGGTCTGCTTGCGCTCGGCAGCCTTGCGCACAAGGACCAGCACGTCGCCCACCCAGTCGGGGTCAAGGGGCCGAGGTTCCCTCGTCGAAAAGCATCTCGCCTCCTCCGCCAATGCGCGGCCGATGCCGACACGCTGTTGCTCCCATGGGAGCCTTCGCCACGGGACAGTCCCGGCGCAAGAATGCATCCCCATTGCGCTGGAGGACAAACTCGGGACTTCGCGCCCGTTTCAGCGGGTGTCTATACAAGGAGGTCGAGCCATGCCTCGATAGGGAAATCCGAAGCATGTTGATTGGCTTGTGTTATGGAAAAGTGGGATTCTCGCGTTTGGTGACTTCTAATAATCGACGCGAGAGGGTCAGAAATGTTTTTTCGCGCCGGCCGTGCAAGACATCTGTGAATACGGGCCCGTCGACCTTATATTGGAATATGTGAAAACCTTGAAAAGATACGCCGGAATCGGTGCCTTTGCCCTCGTCGCGACACTGACTGCAGCACCGGATGTGACGGCCGCGCAAACGCCCTCCGCCCAGACGCCTTTCCCCCCGGCTGAGCAATCTGCACCCGTGCAGGATAGGCCGCCCGAAGAAGAAACCGGTGCGGACGAAGCCAGCCTCATCCGGCCAGCGGTCGGAACATCGCTCGGGGAATGGCGCTGGAGGCGTCGTCCCGTCGTCGTCTTCGCGGACAGTCCGAACAATCCGTCATACATCCAGCAGATGGAAAACATCACCGAGCGGGTCGAGCCGCTGATCGAGCGTGACGTTATCGTGATCACCGACACCGATCCTGCGGCGCGCTCGTCCTTCCGGCAATCCCTGCGCCCGAGGGATTTCATGGTGGTCATCTTGGGCAAGGACGGCACGATCATCCTGCGCAGACCGGTGCCGTTGTCCGTGAGCGAGATCTCGCGCTCGATCAACAAGCTGCCGCTGCGCCAGCGCGAGGTGCGTGAGAGCCGCACCACGGAGGACTGACCGTTCTCACAGCGTCAGCGCCATACCACGGCGCCCCCGGCTCCAGTGCCATCGTCAAAGGGTTCGTCTCCGGTTCCCTTCCACCCTCGGTCGCTCGGAACGGCCGAAGGCTAATCAAGAATTACGTGGAGGCCACCACCGCGCCGCGCGTCCGCCGCCGCGTTCGATGATGTCTTTGCACCGGACGCGCCTACCGGACGGATAAAATGTCGGGCGCGATCAAGCGCTGTGTGACTCAAGCAACCCACTCAGATCAAGAAGGGCCCACAAGCAAGGGCCAACGCACGGATTAGCGGTGGTTGTCGACTTTGCCGAATTCGCTATCCAACAGCGAGCGCATTTTCTTCCCAGCCCCACGCAAAGATGCATCAACATCGGCGTCGCTGTGCGTAACCGTCTGCGGCTGCATTCCCTCGGGGCGCGCCTCGATCTTGCATTGAATGTCATCAGCGCCGCCCTTGGCGCCGTTCACATCAACCAAGTGCACCTCGACGCGCGAAAGGCGATCGGTCAAATGCCCCAAGGCGTCAGTGACGGTGGACTCCGCAATCTCGGCCAGACGGTCATCGCCGTGAATATGGCTGTCGGTGTTGAACTGGAACTGCATGATCGATCTCCTATAAACTTTGAATTCACATATGTTTTGATACGTTGCGGAACAAGGTTTGGAGGGCCGATCTGAAATGATGCGGTGGATGCCCCATCCAACGTCATCAGTGCAAATACTGCACTCGCGATGATCCCGGTTGCGACCGATCTAAAAGGGCTGCCTGCGTGCGTTCATTATGAGCGACCAGTTTGTAGTGGCGAGGCATCTCAAGATGAAGGCCATCACTTGTCAGAATTTTCTGATGAACGCCGGTGCGCGCACAGGAGGCAGAGATCTGCTTTGCCCGAAAGGCGGCGCCTCGTTCAGAAAAAATGGAGTCACACCCCAGGCCCATCATCCCGTGCTTGTGGACGACTCCGGTCCGCCTCGCGCAAAATATCGTCTGCCTCATCGATCACGTTCCGGGGCAATCCCGGTTGAGCCAGCCATTTCCGGATGCGCATCGTGAGCGCCTCCAGCTTGCTCCTGAGTTCTTTGACGATCGACCATTCATCCCGGAGCGCCTTTCTTTCCGCCTCGAGCTCGACATTTACCGTCTGGATATTCTCTTGCGCCTCGCGGTAGGCGTGCGCGGTCGTGTCGGCGATGGCCGCCGCCTTCAAGCGGCTCTCGCGCATGGCCCGGATAACGTTATATGCCGCTTTCGCCGCCGCCTCGATCGTCGGATAGACGGGCCGTATCTTGTCCAGCGTATCGGGGCGCAAACCATCGTCTTCGGGGCACTTGGTCGATCCGGCGGCAATCTCGTCGGCAAGCGCGGTCAAGCCCACGCCGACCGCCTCGATCCAGTCCGTGGCCTTCGATGCCCTCGCCTCTTGCGCGTCAGCGTCGCGCTTCGCCTTATCCGCCGCGCGCTCGGCATCGATTCGCGCGGCTTGGGCATCCACCCGCGCGCGCTCTGCTGCAAGGCGCTCCGCGTCGGCCGTCTCTCGCGCGATGACATGATGCGCCGTTCTTTTTCTCAGATCATCGAGCCTTACGTAAGCGCCAGCTGGGCCCCACGGGCTTTTCAGCTTGACGTCTGGAAGTTCCAAGGGAGGAGTTCGTCGATCCGGTT
>NZ_JBPBBB010000036.1:0-25779 GCF_050896375.1 Roseovarius tibetensis | reverse complement strand
AAGGAGGTCACGGTCAACGATGCGATCGACGGGCTTGATCTGGCCATGACGGCCTCGCTTGCGGTGGATTGCGGCGCAGGCGGCACCGTGACGGTCAGTGCTACGGATCTGCGTCGCCATGTCCGACTGTTGCTCACGGGCAGACCGGGCGCCGGGTTCACAGTCGAATTGGCCGATGTGCCGCGGCTTCTCGCAGTGCGTAACGCCACCGATGCCGCGGCCATGGTGACGGGCACCGCTGGCGTCGAGGCCATCGAGCTGCCGCCCGGGGCGGAACTGATGGTCCATTCCGGGCCGGACGGGGTCACAGGTGTAGCTGCGGCCGGCGGCGGGATCTACGACTTCGGCGCCGTGGCCTTCGCCGCCCCGCCGCCCGGTGCGGTCATCGGCAAGGTGGTGCTACCCCGCGCCATCGTCATCCCCGCGGATTTTGCCGGCGCGCGCGGTGATGTCGATACGCCGCCCGCCGCGGACTGGGTGCTCGATGTGACCCGCAACGGGCTGAGCATCGGCACCGTCACCGTGGCCACCGACGGCGCGCTGGCCTTTGCCACCGTGGCCGGTGCGGCCGTGCCGATAGCGCCGGGTGATGTGATCCGCTTCGTCGCGGATCCGCGCGACACTCCGGCGGAGACCGCGATCGCCGGGTTCGCGGTGACCATCGCGGCCGAGGTCGCGCAATAATGGCGCTCGTGTTCACGACGATGCTGCGTGGCCGGACGGATCTCGGCCCGGCCGTCCCGGTAGCCCCCGGCGCGCTGCGTCTCGAGGACGGGTATGTGCTTCGCCTCGAGGACGCTGGAAACCTTCAGAAGGATCCCGATGCATGACCGATCAGAAACTCAGCGACCTGCCCGAGACCACCGAACTGGTCGCGGGAGACCTGCTCTACCTCGCGAAGTCCGACGGGATGGGCGGTCATGTCAGCCGCCGCATGGATGCGGCCAATCTGCGCAGCCGGGACACGTTTCTGGTGATGACGGGGCGTTTCGGTCCGTTGGCAACGGGGTCGGCACTGAGCACGCAGCCGGCAATCGGCGTCGATTTCTACACGCTCGCCGACGTGACCATCGACCGGGTGCAGGCCTGGCTGCATGCCAACACCGCGTTTCCGATCGACGTGCGGCTCATCGTGGCCGAGGTGGACGCGTCCAACGACAGCGAGGTGCTCGCGATTCTCGGCACCTCGGCCTTTGCGTCGGTCACGGTCGCCGGGGTCATCACCTTCGACGGGTTGGACATCACCCTGCCGCGCGACCGGATCCATGCCTTCATCCTCGACGCCGCCAGCGGCGACCTGACCGTGACAGCCGAGGAGCAAGCCGGCGGTCTGCCGCCATTGGTGAACCCGTTCGGGCTGTCCGGCGCGCTCGGCTTCAATGCGCCGCGCGACATCCAGGTCGGGCAGACCGTCAGTCGCTACAACTCCTCCATGCCGCATATGCGCATCGAAGGGCGCTTCACCTGAACGCCGCCAATTGGCTGGATCCGTGCAGCCCGCCCGATGCCGACGCGATCGGACGGCCGCGCCGTGCCGGCCGGATGGGTCGGACCGCGGTCATTCCCCGAGATTCCGGCCGCACCGCGAATACCATGAGGAGGCAAGATGCCCGAGCGCGACAGCTTCACCGATCAGATCATGCAGGCCTTGCGCGAGCACGGTCTCGCCGCGGCCATCGGCGTGTGGTTTACCTTCGTCGCTGGTCTCGCCGCAACCGTGGCGCGAAAAGCCTTCACCAACGAGGCCCTGCTGCACAAGCTTGAACAGGAGCTCGACGCCGAGCGCCTGCGCATAGAGAAGCGCCGCGACGAGGACCGGCGCGTCGATCACGACCGGCTCGAGCGCATCGAGCGCGACATCCACGACATGCGCAACCTGATGTTCGCCGCATTCCAGCGCAAGAGCGACGAGTGACCACGCGCCCGGCGTAGCGCGCGCACTGCACATCTGCATGCAATGCGACACTGGCAGACGTCCAAACGCGAAATCGCACCACATCGAACCTGCCGCCCATCCGGGCGGCGGCCACTCCTGCATGCCTGTTACCCCGAAGGAGACCATCATGTCCGATCCCATTCGCAGCTTTCGCCATTTCCGCGACGTGCCCGAGCGTCTCTGGCGCTGGCCCGACTTCTCGCCGGCCGAGATCGCCTGCCGGGGCACCGGCAAGCTGAAGCTGCACCCCGAGGCTCTGGACAGGCTGCAGGCCCTGCGCGACCGGCTGGACAAGCCACTGATCGTCAACTCGGCCTATCGCTCGCCGGAGCACAATCGCGCGGTCGGCGGCGCGACCCGCTCCAAGCACATGGAGGGCACCGCCTTCGATATCTCCATGGCGAACCATGACCCGGCGGCGTTCGAGGCCGCAGCGCGGGAGGTGGGGTTCCTCGGGTTCGGGACCTATCCCCGCTCGAACTTCATGCATATCGATCTGGGGCCAGCCCGGTCCTGGGGCCCGCCGTTTCCACCGCGGGCGGTACCGTTTGCCCGGGAGGCCCCGGTTGCGCGGGAGGTGTTGGCGCAGAGCCGCACGCTCAAGGGGACCGGGGCGGCCGGGGTGGCGACCGTCGGTGCGGCAGGGGTGGAGGTGGCGCAGGACGCGCTCGCCGAGGCGCAGGGTGCGGTTCTGCCGCTGGTGCCCTATCTCGACAGCCTGCGCTGGCTGTTCATCGCCCTGGCGCTTGGCGGCCTCGCCGTCGCGGTCTGGGCGCGGCTCGATGACTGGCGCAAGGGGCAGCGCTGATGTGGGGCGGTTTGCTGGCCGGTATTCTTGCCCGGCCGTGGGTGCGGCGGGTGGCAGCCTTCGTCCTCGGCGCGCTCGCCGTTCTTCTGTTTCTGTTCAATCTCCGCCGCACCGGCGAGCGCGCCGGGCGCGCCGCCGAGCGGCTGGACACGCTGGAGCGTAGCAATGACATTCAACGCCAGATGCTGGAGGCCGCGGCGGGGCGGCCTCGTGATCGTGACGCTCTTGTTGAGCGGTTGCGCGGGGGTGGGTTTTGATCGGGTCGGGCAGGGAGCGTGTCCGCCGGTGGTGGATTACAGCTCGGCCGAGCAGGCGCGCGTGGCCGACGAGGTAGCCGCGCTGCCGGAGGGGGCCGTGATTATCAGGTGGTTGGCGGATTATGCGGTGTTGAGGGGGCAGGTGCGGGGGTGCAAATAGCCATCATCCATTCGATGACCCCCGGGCGTCTCTGCCGGACTGGCCATGCAAAGGTAAAGTTCTAAGGCTGATATCTCCGTCGATCACGTCTCCGTTGCTACGGCTGTATACTCTTATACCCGGAGCCGCTCAGGTTGAGCGTCCTCGGTGATCTGGCGGGTTAGATCCGCACCCCCAGCGGCAAGCGGTTACGCGGCGAAAGGACCGGCCACGTCAATTGACCCCTTGAAGCTCTAGTTGCTGTAGGGACTACTTATCTCAGACCTGAGCGAATCCGAGGTCCATATCATGCCGTCCAACACCCACTCTCACAGTCACGACCACACCGTCGAAAGCGGGAGCTCTCGCGATCACGGTCACAAGCATGACCACAACAATGGTGGCTGTTGCGGCGACGTGCCGGTCGGGCCGGTCGATGCCGCCGGGCGCAGCTTCCAGGTCAATGGCCTCGACTGCGCCGAGGAGGTGGCAATCCTGAACAAGGTGGTCGGCCCGGTGGTCGGCGGGGCCGAGAACTTGGCCTTTGACGTGATCAACGGGCGAATGACGGTGCTGGAAAGCACTGGCGCGATCTCTGACGACAAGGTCATCAAGGCTGTTGCCGGCACGGGCATGAGCGCCCGGCCGTGGAACGCGGATAACGCGGAGGCCGATAGGGCGGCGCATATCAAGCGGCAGAAACGGTTTACCATGGCCAGCGGCGGGTTCTGGGCCGCCGGGTTCGTGTATCATGTCGTCGAGACCGGTATGGGCGGTGCGCTTGGCCTCTTCGCGGGCCATGGCGAGGCGGCGATGCCGCTGCCCGAGGTCGGGCTTTTCGGCCTCGCGATCTTGTTTGGCGTCTGGCTGGTGGCGCCCAAGGCGTGGTCTTCGGCCCGGCGTTTGTCACCCGACATGAACCTGCTGATGATTGTTGCCGTCGCGGGTGCGGTCGGGTTGGGCGAGTATTTCGAGGCGGCGACGGTGGCGTTCTTCTTTGCGCTTTCGCTTTATCTGGAAAGCTGGTCGGTAGGGCGCGCACGCAATGCGGTCTCGGCGCTGCTCGATCTGGCGCCACCGACGGCGCGGGTGATCCGTGAGGATGGAAGCGAGGAAGATGTCCCGGCGGCCCAAGTTCCGGTCGGCAACCGTTTCATCGTGCGTGGCGGTGATCGTATCCCGCTTGATGGAGAGGTGACGGACGGCAGGGGCGCAGTCGATCAAGCGCCGATCACCGGTGAGAGCGCGCTGGTGCCCAAGGAACTGGGCGACGAGGTTTATGCTGGCACGATCAACGGCGAGGGCACGCTGACGGTGCGCGCCACCAAGAAAGCATCGGACACGATGTTGGCCAAGATCACCCGCATGGTGGGGGATGCCCAATCGCGCCGCGCAGAGGTGGAGCAATGGGTGACGAAATTCGCGCGCGCCTACACCCCGGCCGTGATGGTGCTGGCCTTGGCGATCGCCCTGCTGCCACCGCTGGTGGCGGGTGGCGCATGGGGATTCTGGTTCTACAACGCGCTGGTGCTGCTGGTCATCGCCTGCCCCTGCGCGTTGGTGATCTCGACGCCGGTTTCCATCGTCGCGGCGTTGACTTCCTCGGCCCGTGCGGGGGTGCTGATCAAGGGTGGCGCCTATGTCGAGGCGCCAGGGCAGACCACCGCACTGGCCATGGACAAGACCGGCACGATCACCGAAGGAAGACCGGAAGTGGCGGCGGTGCATCCGCTGAGGGGCACACACGAAGGCGATCTGCTGGTCGTCGCGGCGTCGCTCGAGGCCCGCTCCTCGCATCCGTTGGCACGCGCCATCCTGGATCGGGCCGGGCCGACTGTGACCCCGGCTGAAGACACCCGCACGGTGCCGGGCCGGGGTCTCGAAGGGCGGATTGACGGGCGCGTTGTCTGGCTCGGCTCCGACCGCTTTGCTACCGAGAGGGGCTTCGCCAATGCGATCCCCGCCGATCTGCGCGACCGGATTGAAGGCGCGGGCGCGACGCTTGTCGCCGTGGGAGATGAAACCGGCGTGCTGGGCGTTCTGGAGTTGCGTGACCGTATCCGTGCAGATGCGAAGGACATCGTGGCGAACCTGCATGCGCAGGGCGTAAGAACCATCGTCATGCTGACCGGCGACAACGAGGCAACGGCGCGCGCGGTCGCCGCCGAGGTCGGCATTGACGAGGTGCGTGCCGAGCTGCTTCCCGAGGACAAGGTTGCGGCTATCGAGGGGTTGGTGAAAACCCACGACATGGTGGCAATGATCGGCGACGGGGTGAACGATGCGCCAGCCATGGCGCGGGCGCACTACGGCATCGCCATGGGCGCGGTCGGGTCCGATGCAGCGATCGAGACGGCGGATATTGCGCTGATGACCGATGACATCGGCAAGGTTCCGTGGCTAATAGCCCACTCGCGCCGAACCATGGGCATCATCCGCCAGAACATCACTGTCGCGCTGGCGACCAAGGCTGCCTTCGTGGTGGCGACCGCCTTCGGCATGGCGTCGATGTGGGGCGCGATCGCGGCCGATGTGGGCGTGTCGCTGCTGGTCGTGGCCAACGCCCTGCGGTTGCTGAACCCGGCCAAGCCGAAGGCGCCGCCGACAGGGGGCGAGGGCATTGGCGACCGTGTGGCTGCCGACGCCCTGGCGCCTGGTCATTGACGCGCCCGATTGGCCATCGCAGCGCGTCGACGCGTCGCGTATGAGACAGCTGGGCTTGTAGTTTCTCACAGATACCGGGAACGTCCCGCCATGATGGATCGAAACATGGCAACCGGGGCCGCGCCCAAAGGTGCGTGGATCTACGCAGTCATCGCCGCCCTGGGCAGCGTGCTGTGGGCAATGAGCACCTACTTACCGGCGCAAATGCCTGCGGTCGCGCCCTATGACTTCTCGTGGCTGATCTTTCTGGCAGTATCGCTCAGCGCTTTCTGGTTCGCCCGTGGCCTCGGCAACCTGCCTGCGCCCACGCGTCCCGGCCCCTGGCGACAGGCGGCGTTCTGGGCCGGCCTGGTGCTGTTATGGGGCGTGACGCAGACAGGGTTCGAATATCTTGCGCAGCGGATGTTCTTTACCAACCGTCTGCAACATGTCGCGTTGCACCATCTCGGTCCATTCCTGCTGGCGCTGAGTGCCGGCGGAGCGGTGGTGTTGGCCGGCGCGCCAGACTGGCTACGCCGCCTGTGCAACAGCCGCCCGGTCATCCTGACTTATCGAGTGGTGCAGCAGCCAGCGGTGGCCGTCCTTCTGTTTGTCGGCCTGTTCTGGTTCTGGCTGATCCCGCCGGTGCATTTTGCCGCCATGTTCGACCCTGTGCTCTATCAGGTGATGAACTGGTCGATGGCTGTGGACGGCATCCTGTTCTGGGCACTGGTGCTGGACACGCGCCCCGCCCCACCCGCGCGGGTGCGCTTCGGCTGGCGCGCGGCACTGGCCGTCGGCGTGATGTTCCCGCAGATCGTGCTGGGCGCGCTGATCACCTTTGCCACCGTCGATCTGTTTCCCTATTACGCCTTCTGTGGGCGGTATTTCCAGTCGATCTCGGCGGTTACCGATCAGCAGATCGGCGGTATCGTGATCTGGATTCCACCGGCTATGATGAGCGTGATCGGCCTGTTGGTGGTGGTTCGCAACATGCGTGCGGTGGGCGCCGAGCCCTGATATTAGCCTTCGACCATCACCCGGCGCACGTCGCCAACGGCCCCGCCAATATCCGCCTCGAGCGTGTCGAAGCTGGGCCACATCACCCGTGCCTGCGCCTGCGCGTCGAACACATAGACCGACTTGCCGTGCGACACCGCATAATCAACGTCCCTCGGCGCGTGCGGAGCCACCTTGTAGGTCACCTTGAAGCGCCGCGCCAGTCGGGCCAGTTGGTTGTCGGTGCCGCGCAGCCCACTCGCCCGCGAGGTAAAGGCGGCTGTATATCTGGCCATCACGTCCGGCGTGTCGCGCTCGGGGTCCACGGTGACAAACAGGATGGAAAGGTTCTCCGCATCCGTGCCCAGGCGCTCGGCCACCGCCGCGAGGTTGGACAGCGTCATCGGGCAAATATCCGGGCAGAAGGTATAACCGAAAAACAGCGCCACCACTTGCCCGACATAGTCGCCTTGCGTGACGACCTTACCGTCGCTGGCGCGCGTCATCCGAAACGACAGGTCCGGCAGCAGGCCGCTCACATCGGTGCCATACCAGCCCCCGTCGCCACAGCCCATCAGCGGCATGGCCAGCCCCACCGCCCCCAGCCGCAGCGCGGCGCGCCGGGAAATCACAGAAGCCTCAGTAGGGCCCATAGATCACCAGTGCCGCGACCCCGAAGGCACCAGCCAAAAAGATCGCCGTGACCCCGACAAGCAGCGCAGCCACCATACGGTTGCCCGATTTCGTCCTGCGCCTGAGATCCTCGGCAGATTGCTCGGATACGGTGGGGGTTTCGTCATCTTCATCCATGCGTGTCATTTCACGCTTCGCTTGGAGTAACTTCAACACTTTCAGCGGCGTAATCGGCGTATTGCGACAATTCGCCTAAACGTCGATCAACGACCCAAAGACAGCACAGTAATTGCGGTCACCATGACGATGGCGAACATGGCCAACGCGCCGAAAGCCAGCGTGCGGGCCATGTCGCGGTTCGGCTTGGCAACCTTGAGCCGCAGTTCAGCAGCGGTTTCGGGAAATTCCAGCGCGGCGGAATTGGATTGGCCCATCAAGATGTGGCGAGCATTCCAGCGCTGCTCCTCGGCGCGATTCCAACCGTTGAAGACGAGGATGATGGCGGCGATCATGATCATCGAGGACGGCACCCAAATCGTGTAGCCGCCCATGGTTTCGTCCGAAAGCGCCGAAATCGTGCCGCGTGAACCTGACGGGCCGTATAGCACCGTCTCCTTGAGCGTGGTGAGCGATCCAAGCAGAATGTTCGAAACGATCACCACGAAACTGCTCAATAGCCTTGCACCCCGCCGCGCACCCTCAGGCGGGTCGCGCGGGTCGAGGAGCAATGCAAAATACCATAGGCCAGCCAGTGTCATTCCGGCATGCGCCAGCAGGCCGAGCACCGGCATCTCGCGGGCGAGTGCATAGAGTGCCGGCACCTGCCAGAGCCAGAGCGACCCGATGAACAGGGCAGTGGCTGCCGCCGGATGGCGCAACGCGTGGGTCACGGATCGGACCGAAACTCGCGCGAACAGTCGCCACAAGCCACGCGGCAGCCCAGCGTACATCACCCCCCAAGGCTGCGCCACGCAAACCAGCAGCGGCCCGCCAAGACGCATCAGGAGATGCGTCACCTGGTGCACCGAAAAAAGCCGTGTGCCGGAGGGGGCAAGCGGCGCGTTGACCGCCCCTGCGATCAGCAGCAGTCCGAGGACGAACAGCACATCCTGCCACGGTGCGGGCTGCGGGCGCAGACGTCGCGGTCGGCCATGACCGCGCAGATAGAGCCAGCCCAACACGCCAAGGCCAGCAAGAAAGACCGGAGATACAGCGGGGCCAAAGGGATCGAAGGTCAGCAAGGGTATCAGTTCTCCTCGGTTTTTTCGGACATGATGTCCCGCGCGATTGCGCTGAGTGCGACGGCAGCCCCGAGCACGAAAGCGACAAGCGCCAGCAGCATCCAGTCGCGAAACCGCGCATAGGGCGTGCGCGGCAGGGCGGGCGGCAGGGTCGCGTTGATCACCGCATCGGCCTGCAACTCGCGCCGGACGATCACCGCGCCGCGGGCGTCGATCACCGCCGAGATGCCGGTATTGGCCGCACGGATCACCGGCAGCCCCTCCTCGACCGCACGCATCCGGGCCGCGGCGAGGTGCTGTTCGGGGCCGATCGAAGTGCCAAACCAGGCGTCGTTGGTGGCGTTGAAAATCCAATCGGGCCGGAACAGCCGGTCGGTGACATGGCCGGGAAAGATGATCTCGTAGCAGATCGCCGGGGCAAACAGCGGCACCCCCGGCAGGGCCAGCGTGCGCGGGCCCGGCCCGGGGGTGAAGTCACCGAGGCTTTCGACCATGCGTCTGAACGGCAGCCAGTCGCGCCAGGGCACGTATTCACCGAACGGTACAAGGTGGTGCTTGGCATAGCCGGTCAGGATCTCGCCTCGCTGCCCGTAGGCCTGAATGGTGTTGAAATAGCGCGTGCCGCTTTGGCCCTGCACCCGGTCCGGTGCGCCGATCAGCAGATAGGCTCCCTCGGGCAGGCTGTCGGCGATGCGCGCGCGCGCGGCGGCGTCCTCGTCGACAAACCCCGGAAAGGCGGTTTCGGGCCAAAGCAGCAGATCGTAATCCCCCGGTCGCGTCGAGAGCCTGAGGTATTTCTCCAACATGCGGGTACGGCTGCCGGGGGCCCATTTCTCGGCCTGTGGGATGTTGCCCTGCACGATGCGCAGGCGGGTGCCGCTCTCAGGCCGCGTCTCGCGCCCTGCCAGCCATGTGCCCGCGACCCAGACCATACCGATAAGCGCGACGGTCAAACCCAGCGACACGGCGCGCGCTCGCCCTTGCGCGATTAGCGCCGCCCCGAGCCACGCCCCGGTTTGCACCAGCAGAAAGCCCATCCCGTAACTGCCGACCCAGGCGGCAGGCTGGCGCATCACGGGCAGATCGGTCAGCGCATAGGCAGCAAGGTTCCAGGGAAAGCCAGTCAGGACATGCCCGCGCAGCCATTCCGTGCCGGCCCACGCGGCAGCGAAAAAAACCGCACTGGCAGGCAGCGCGGCAAACAGGCGCAGCCGCATGAGCCCGGCGTAAACGAGCGCGGCCAGCGCCGGAAAAAGCGCAAGACCGGCCGCGAGACCGCCGACCGCCGGGATCGCGAGCGCGCCGAAGGTCTCTGCCTCGACCTGAAAGCTCTCACCGATCCAAGAAATGCCAATCACGAATTGCCCCAACCCGAACGTCCAGCCTATCGCGAAGGCTCGACCGATGCCCTGGTTCTCCACCAGTGCGTAAAGCGTAGCGAATGATAGAAGGGCCAGCGGCGCAAGCGACAGAGGTGGAACGGCCGCGACGAAAAGTCCGCCGGCCACAAGTGCGAGCGCCATGCGCATGCCTGTCCCTTTCATTATTCGCATCGCCGTAATGTCACCCCAGCCAGACGTCAAGGAACAGCATGATGACGAGCCCGATGGACAGACCCAGGGTTGCCTTGTTCTGGTGCCCGTTGCGATGCGTTTCGGGGATGATCTCGTGACTGATGACATAGAGCATCGCTCCCGCTGCGAAGGCGAGCCCCCAGGGGAGCAGCGGCTCGGACAACGTGATGATGCCCGCGCCCAGCAGCCCGCCGATGGGCTCTACCATTCCGGTCAGTGCGGCGATGCCCCAGGCGCGCCATCTGTGATAGCCTTCGCCCAGAAGCGCGACGGCCACCGCCAGCCCCTCGGGCGCGTTCTGCAAGCCAATCCCGACGGCCAGCGGCAACCCGCCCTCGAATCCATGCGCCCCGAAACCGACGCCGACGGCAAGACCTTCGGGAAAGTTGTGGATTGTGATCGCGATGATGAAGAGCCAGACACGCCGGAGAGAGACGGCCGCGGGCCCCTCGCGCCCCAGGCTGAAATGCTCGTGCGGCAGCTTCTCGTTCATCAGCGCCACGGCGCCCATGCCGAGCAGGATCGCCACGCAGACGATGGCCGCCGGTGCCGCGCCATTGTCGAATTGCAGGTCCGCCGCGTCGAGTGCGGGAATGATCAGCGAAAAGAACGACGCCGCCAGCATCACGCCAGCCGCGAAGCCCAGCGACAGATCCCGCGTGCCTCGCGAAGGAACGCGTCCGAACAGCACCGGAATCGCCCCGACCGCGGTCAGCGACCCGGCGGCCAGACTGCCCAGAAAACCAAGAGCGATTGGGGAAAGGTCAGTCACAATCCGCTCCGTGATGAGGTGATGGCATCGATAGACACTTTCCGAGAATGGTTTGCAATTTGGAAGATGCGCGTCGACCAAAGACGAACGCCATGTCCGACGCGATGGTTGAACCCTTGAAGTGCTTCGTTAACGACCGCCCTGCGATACCGTGCGAAGAAAATGCGAAGATCACAGGGTCTTGTTGGACCGCGAGAGGTATGTCCTTTTCTCCGCATCCCGAGTTTGAAATACTGCAAGAAGACAAAAGGAATTTGATTTCATGCTGACAAGACGCCATTTCATCGGGGTGACCGCCGCCATTTTATCGCCGCCGATCGCTCGACCGGTCTTTGCGAGCACATGGCCGACCGAAGACCAGAAGGCCGCGTGGGACGCGCAGGTGACGCCGCCGGGATACGATCCGGCCACGACCAACCCGTGGGGTCTGCATCCGCGTCTGCTGCCGCAGCGAGTCGAGGCCCGGCCTGGGCTCGTGCCCGGGGACATCCACGTTGATGCGGTGGCTCGTTACCTCTACCATATCGAGGATGGTGGAACGGCCATGCGTTACGGCGTCGCAATCGGCCGGGACGGACTCTACGAGCCTGGGATCTACACCATCAAGCGCAAGGTTCGATGGCCACACTGGACGCCGACTCAGGACATGGTTCGCCGCAATCCCGAGGTTTACGCGGAAGTCGAAGACGGTATGGAGCCGGGGCCGGACAACGCCCTCGGGTCGCGCGCACTCTACCTGTTTGTCGGCGACCGGGACACCTACCTTCGGATCCACGGCACGCCTTACCCCCGCTCGATTGGCAGCCGGGCCAGTTCGGGCTGCGTGCGCATGGTCATGGCCCACATCAACGACCTCTACGAGCAGGTCGAGACCGGGGTGACCGCTCACCTTTACCCGGCTGCGGGCGACGGGCCGGTCACCGCGCATAGCTGACGGCCCTCCGATCCTGGGGAGATCGTGCTCCGCGGCCAAGGGAGCGAGGCGAGCCGATCCAGCCATCAGCCCTCGGCCTGTGCCACGCGCTGGGTGCAGATCGGTCGACCGTCCGCCGTTCGGAGCGGAAGCATCGTCGTCTCGACGGGTCCGACATGGCGGTACCAGTAGCAACCGTCCTCGGGTCGCAACCGGACCGACTGCAGATCCTGGTAGGGTGCCGCCATCGCGCTCAGCTGGGTCATCACCTCCGCCGAGATGGCCGTCTCGGAGTCCGCGGTCTCGGCGACAGGAACGGCGCAGGCGCCGAGGGCCAGCATGCTTCCAAGCAGGAGAAGCGTCTTGCCCGGCGTGCGCAATCGAAGCATGGATCAGTTTCCTTCGTAGCTAGAAAATACTTCCGTCGTGCCGTCGTTGCGGATGAGGAAGACGTCATAGGCTTCGCGCCATCTGCCTTGATCCATGCCGGGCGATCCGAGCGGCATCTCGGGCACCGCAAGACCCACCGCGTCGGGACGCTCCGCCAGCAATCGTCGGATGTCCGACGCGGGCACATGCCCCTCGATCACGTAGCCGTCGACGAGCGCCGTGTGGCAGGAGACCATCCGCTGCGGCACGCCATTGTCGAGCTTGAAGCGCACCAGAAGCCCGGCGAACATGTCCTGCCCGGTCGGCGCGAAACCGTTTTCTTCCAGGTGCTCCATCCAGGCGAGGCAACACCCGCAGCCGTTGGTCTTTCGGACCTCGATGGGCGTGGCTTGCGCCAGTGCTTGTGCGGCCGGGAGGAGCAAGAGGGCGAATGCCCAAGTCGCAAGGGATCGTTTCATGGATCAGAGCCTTTCGGTGCTTTCGGGGGCCAGGGCACGCGCGAGGCGTTCCTCGAGGCGGGCGCGCGCATCGCTGAGACGATCGAGGGCCGCAGCGTCATCTGCAGCCTGATCCGCAGCTTCGGCAAGGCGGTCGTCCGAAAGGGGGTCGGTCGGACGGCCGTTCACACGCACCTCGTAATGCAGGTTCGGCCCGGTTGCGGTGCCCGTCGCGCCGACGCGGCCGATGAGATCCCCCGCCGCGATACGATCGCCTTGGGATAGCCCGTCCGGGACGGCGCTGAGGTGGGCGTAAAGGGTCGTGGTCTCCGACCCATGCGCGATCTCGACAACACGGCCGTAGCCGCCCCGCGAGCCGACAAAGCTGACACGGCCCGGTGCGGTCGCGTAGACGGGGGTGCCCCGCGCGGCCGCGAAATCGACGCCCGTGTGCATCCGCACATCGCCGTAGACGGGGTGCGTCCTGCGCCCGAACACGGAACTGAGCCGCGCGCCCTCGACCGGCTGCGCGAAGACGCGCATGACCACGCCATCACGGTAGATCGTTGCCCGCCCGGAGCCATCCTCCGGCCAGACGATCTCGAACAGCGTGTCGCCAAGGTCGAGCGCCGCGAAGGTCGGGTCCGGCTGGCCGACGATGTCTTCGCCGATCCGCGCCTCGCGCCACATCAGCTGAAGCGTCTCGCCACCCGTGAGATCGCGCCGGAAATCCACGGCACCACCCAGCATCTGCGCCAGATCGACCGCGAAGCGCGCCGGAATGTCGCCCGCGTCGAGCGCGGCGAATACCGAGCTTTCGATGCGGGCTTCACCGGCCAGAATGACGGTTTCGGGATCGGGGGCCACCACACGCGTCGCAACCTGCGCGCCGAAGACAGCCTCGATCCGGACGCCGTCGTCCACCTCCAGAACGACGCGACGGGGGCTGCCATCCGGGGTGGCCATGACGCTCAAGGCATGTCCCGGACGCAAGCGGCGCAGGTCGAACTCTGCCGCAAGTGCAAGCGCCACCTCGGCGCGAACCGGGGCGGCAAGACCCGCATCCGCGAGAACCGCGTCGAGCGTCTCGCCCGCGGCGATCTCGTGTGACCATGTCCGGAGCGGAGGCTCGACCCTCGGAAGCGATGGCGCGA
The DNA here is from genome assembly GCF_050896375.1 of Roseovarius tibetensis. Taxonomy (NCBI): domain Bacteria; kingdom Pseudomonadati; phylum Pseudomonadota; class Alphaproteobacteria; order Rhodobacterales; family Roseobacteraceae; genus Roseovarius; species Roseovarius tibetensis. Next base: position 11,883 of record NZ_JBPBBB010000036.1, on the reverse strand, counting down.
CGGCCACGACGGACGACAGGGCCGGCGGGCTGACCATCGGGGCGATGTCCGCGCGGGCCGAAGTCGGCGCGAGGTCGGGCACCGAGGCGGGCGCCGGTGCGGCCAACGCCTGAGGGGTCCAGAGGGCGGCCTCTGCCAGGGCGGGCGGAACGGGGGCCCGTGTCCAGACACCCGAGAGCGCGACGGCGGTCGCGGACACGCCGCCCGCCGTCGCGATCCCCGTTGCCAGAGTTGCCAGATACCTCAGCCTCATGTCGCCCCCTCGGTTTCTTCTTGCAGCGCCCGGCGGATCTTGGGCACCGCGAACTCCCTCGGCTCGTGATAGTCGATCATGCTGATGAACCCGCCGGCCGCGTCGAACAGGAACACGCTCGCCGTGTGGTTCATGGTGTAGTCGCCGCCGTCGGTCGGAACACGTTCATAGCTCGCGCGGAATCCTTCCGCCGCGCGCGCGATCTGATCTTGCGCACCGGTCCAGCCGCGGATCGCCGGATGGAAATAGCCGACATACTCGGCCATCGCCTCGACAGTGTCGCGGTCCGGATCCACCGTGATGAAGACCACGTTCATCTGCCCGGCATCCTCGCCGAGCGCATCGAGCCAGCCGGAAATGTCCGACAGCGTGGTCGGGCAGACGTCGGGGCAGAACGTGAAGCCGAAGAACACCATGGTCGGACGGCCGACCAAGGTCTCCGGGCCGACGGGCTGCCCCTCGTGATCCGTGAGACGGAAATCCATTGCCGTCAGCGGCAGCGGAAGCCTTCCCCCAGGCTCCGGCGCGCCGGGACCGTCCACCCGCCACCAGCCGACGAACAGCGTCAGCCCCATGGCGCCCAGAGCAGCGGCGCCGTATCCAAGAGCTGTTCGGCGCCGCATCAATCCTCCGGCCCGCGCGCCGCGATTCCGAGGATCGGCACTTCGACCGTCACGTCGCCGCCATCCGAGAAGCTCAGCGTCAGCGGAAAGCTGTCGCCCTCGGTCATCGGCTCCTGTAGCTGCATGAGCATCGCGTGCAGCCCGCCGGGCGCCAGTTCCGCGGCTTCGCCGGGGGCGATGGTTGGCTCGCCCGCAGGCCCCATCGAACTGACACCCTCGGCATTGGTCTTGCTCTCGTGAATCTCAGGCATCATGGCGAGCGGCGTGGAAATGCCGGTCAGCGTGACGGCCTCGTCTCCGGTGTTGCGGATCGTCATGTAGGCTGCACCGGGCCGGTTGACGCCGATGGAGGCGCGCGCCCACGCCTCTTCGACGACCACATCCTCCGATCCGGCAAGGGCGACACCGGAGGTGAGCGCAAGTGCGGTGAGAGTCGACAGCAACGGGATGGTGAGCTTGGTCATTCGTGGGTGCCTCCTTGTCATGCGCGCCACGGTCACGAGCCGCTCGCGGCCACTTCCTCGGCCACCAGCGCGCGCAGTTCGGCCTCACCGAACGGATCGAGCGGCCGCCCGTTGACGAAGAATGTGGGCGTCTGGCGAACAGCCATGGTTTCGACATCGGCACGGTCCTGGTTCAGGATCGCAACGACATCCGGCGCCAGCATCTGCGTGCGCGCCGCATCCACATCCAGCCCCGCGGTCGCAGCGACCTCCAGGATCAGTCCCGGAGCCGGCGCGCCATGCGAGGCCCACCGGGGCTGCTCGCGCAGGAGCGCCTCCATCACGGGTTCGTAGACGTCCTGCATCCGGGCCGCCTCGAGCACGCGGATCGCCTCCTCAGACGCTTCGCCGTGGAACGGCGTGTAGCGGATCGCGACGCGCACGGCGTCGCCATGCTCAGCCATGATGTCCTTGACCACCGGATAGAAGGCGCGGCAGGCCTCGCAGGCCGGATCGAAGAACTCGACGATGGTGACGGGGGCGTCCTCGGGTCCGAGGATCGGGGAGTAAGACCGCAGCAGCGCCTCGCTCTGTTCGGGCGGAACCGTCGCGGTTGCGGCGACGGACGCGGGACGTGTCGTGAACCAGGCCGCAGCGGCGAATACGGCAACGGCGACGGCAACAACGGAGAGCATGAGAGCGCGACGATTCATGAGCGCGGGTCCTTCAGAGAGAGGGCCGACAGGCTCGCGGTGAGCGTGAAGGCGACAAGCGACAGGAGCGGGATCGGAACCCCGAGGATCAATTGATTGGCGTCGGTGCAGGAGGGGTCGGTCGCCGTGCAGGGCTGGATGGGCTCCGGGATGATGCCGACGTAAAGGCCCATGTGCGAGAGCGCGACGGCCCCGCCGCAAAGGCTGAGCGCCACGCCATAGCGTCCAACGCGGGCGTCGCGCCACCACAGGCCAAGGCCCAGAACGATGGGCAGCAGGAACATGAATGCGCGCTGATACCAGCACAGCAGACAGGGCATCTGGCCCAGCACCTCGCCGATGAACAGCACCGAGAGCGTTGCCACGAGCACCACCACCCAGGCGGCAGTCAGAGCCGCTTCTCCCGTCAATCCCCGACTCATCCGGCGACGCGCCCCCTCAGATCGGCAAGGATCTCCTCGGCCGGGGTGCCGTAGCTCCATGCTTTCACGTAACCGCCCTCCGGATCGAACAGGAAGAGCTGCGAGGAATGACCCATCGTGTAGCCGCCGGGCGCCGCGGCCTCCTCGACCTTTTCATAGAAGATGTGAAAGCTGTCGGCGGTCCGGTCGATCTGGTCGGGCGTTCCGGTCAGGCCCACGATCCCGGCCTCGAACCTCGGCACGAAATCCGCGAGGACCGACGGCGTGTCGCGCTCGGGATCGATGGTGATGAAGAGCGGCTGAACCTGCGCCGCGTCCTCGCCCAGCCCGTCCATGACGGCGGCGACCTCGGCCAGCGTCGTCGGGCACACATCAGGGCAATTGGCGAAGCCGAAGAAGACCAGCATCCACCGGCCCGCGAAATCTGCTTCCGTCCGAACCACACCCATGTGATCCGTCAGCTCAAAATCCGCGCGGAAGGTAGACGCGCGCTCAGCGGCCAGGTCGGCGCGATAATCCGTCCAGAATAATAGCCAGACAAACGCGATCGTCGCAACACCCGCCAGTGCCCAGAGAATCTTTTGAGGGAATGTCCGTCTCAACGCGAATTGCCTGCCTGTAATTCTTGATTGCGAAACAGGTTACATCCTCAAGCTACTAGAGGTTCAACCTGTATTTTGACATCGCAGAGCAGTTTCTCAGACCTGTGAATCCGGTATGGTTCTTGCCATTCCAAAAGATAAAACCTACCAAGACTGAAGCATTATGGAGGCGTGCATGCTGACCATCGGCAGTCTGGCGAAGAAAACCGGCACCAAGGTGCAGACAATTCGCTACTACGAGCAGATCGGGCTGATGCCTGAGCCTGGCCGCACCGAGGGCGGGCAGCGCCGCTATGGCGATGCGGAGCTTGATCGCCTCGCGTTCATCCGGCACGCGCGTCAGCTTGGTTTTTCCCTTGAGGCGATCCGGGAACTCCTTGATCTCAGTGATCATCCCAATCGGCCCTGTCACGAGGCCGACGCCATCGCCCGGCGGCAGTTGAAGCAGGTCGAGCAGCGCCTCGCGCGACTGGAAGCGCTACGCACCGAACTCAAGCGCATGGTGCACGAATGCAGCGGGGGGCAGACGGCCGATTGCCGCGTGCTGGAGGTGCTGCGCGACCATTCCGAATGCCTGACGGATCACGACGAGATCGGCGCCTGAGATGCCCGCGGCACTCGCGTATCCGCTCGCGGCCTTGGCCGAGATCGCCGGATGCTTCGCCATCTGGGCGTGGTGGCGCCTTGGCGCGTCCGTCTTCTGGCTCGTGCCCGGCGTGGCCGCGCTGGTGGCGTTCGGCTGGCTTCTGGCGCAGGTCGACACCGTGACCGCGGGACGCGCCTTTGCAGCCTATGGCGGGGTCTATATTGCCGCCTCGGTTCTGTGGATGTGGCTGGCCGAAGGGCACAGGCCGGACGGGTGGGATATCCTCGGTACAGCGGTCTGCCTGATGGGCGCCGCGATCATTCTGGCCGCGCCGCGCGGGGTGTGACATCGCCGGAGAAATTGCGGGGGTTGAAGCTACAGTCGCTGTAGCCACTAGCTGTCTTCCACAGCGAAGGAATCGGAGACAGCCTGATGCCCCACGACCACGGCCACGCCCATATCGACCCTAGCTCCGGTGATCGCCGCGTGTCGGTCGCGATCTGGGCGAACGCGCTTCTGACCGTCGCCCAGATTGTCGGCGGCATCCTCTCGGGCAGCCTCGCGCTGATCGCGGACGCGCTGCACAACTTTTCGGACATGGCCTCGCTGGTCATCGCCTTCGTGGCGCGCAAGATCGCGCGGCGGCCGGCGGACGCGCGGATGACCTTCGGCTACGGCCGGATCGAGATCGTGGCGGCGCTCATCAACTACACCACGCTGATCCTCGTCGGGGTCTATCTGATCTACGAGGGCGGGATGCGGATGATCGACCCGCCCGAGGTCGCCGGCTGGACGGTGGTGATCCTGGGCGGGGTGGCGCTTGCCGTGGACACGCTGACCGCGCTGCTCACCTGGTCGATGCCGAAGGGCAGCGTGAACATCCGCGCGCTGTTCCTGCACAACCTGTCGGATGCGCTGGCCTCGGTAGCGGTCATCCTCGGCGGATCCCTGATTATCCTCTATGACATGTGGTGGGTCGACCCGGCGATCACCATCGGCATCGCGCTCTACATCCTTTACCTTGCATTCACCGAGATCGGCGGCCCGATCCGGACGCTGATGCTGGGAAGCCCTCCCGATCTGGATTGCGGCGCCGTCATCGATGCAATGCGCGGGATCGACGGGGTCGAAGACGTCCATCATGTCCATCTCTGGCAGATGCAGGAGCACGAGGCGGCGCTCGACTGCCATGTCGTTCTCACAAACGAAGGCTGGACCCGGATCGAAGGCATCAAGTCGGAAACCAAGGCGCGCCTGAAGGATCGGTTCGGCATCGCCCATTCCAGCCTTGAATTCGAACACGAGGATCACGCGCACACGAACGCCAATATCTTTGGTCATGACAACTCGGCGCGGAAGGAGCAGACAGGATGAGACGACCGCTTGCCTTCGCGGGTTCGGCCTTGGCCGCCGTTTTCCTGTTCGTCGTCGCAATCGGTATGCTCTTGCCGCAAACCGTGGACGTGAGCGCGTCGACCATGATCGATGCGCCGCGTGCGGAGATTTGGCGGGTCGCCTCCGATTTCGAGGGGGCATTCGAGGACTCGAACCCGGCGCACCGCGGCACCACCGTGCTGAGCGACCCGAAGGCGCCCCTGCGCGACGGACTTCGCTTCCGACAGGAAGAGTATGTCGGCGGGTTGCGTGGTGTGCTTGAGGCGGAGCTGTTCGACGTCTATCCGCAAGAGCGCTTCGGCTGGCGCGCCGAGACCGATTACACGCTCTGGGGCCTGCCCGTCGCGACAGTCGAGGAAGGCGGGATCTTCCGGATCGAGGAAAGCCGCGAAGGAGACGGTTTTCGCGTCTCGCATCGCGTCTGGGGAGATTTTCCCGACACGTTCTACGGCCGCGTGCTGAGCTGGGTATCCGTCGCGTTGCTCGACATGGAGACCGACGTCGAGCGCCACACGCGTGTCGAGCTCGAGTATTTCGAACGGCAGCTGGAGGGCGCTCGGGATGGCTGACGGGCTCTCGTTCGCCATTCTCGGGGGCTACGGCCAGTTGGGGCGCGCCGTCGCGGCGCTGCTGCTCGACAATGGGGCGGACAGTGTCACGATTGCCGGGCGCAGCGCCGAAAAGGCTGACGATGCGGCGCGAGACCTAGCCAGACGAGACGCTGCCGGGCAGGTCACATCGACGCGGGCCGAAGCCGACGAGGGTGACGGTCTCGCCGCCTTGCTCTCTGGCCATGACGTCGTGATCCATGCGGCACCGCTAGACGGCGCCGCATCGAGGGCGCTCGTTGCGGCGCTGACACGGACGGGCGGACGGCTGGTTCTGGTGAGCCGTGACGCTGCGGTGATCGCGGACCTGCAGGCGGCGCGCGCGGCGCTCGACCGCACAGGGGCACAGGTGATCGTCGATGCCGGTGCAAACCCGGGCCTGCCCGGTCTTGTCGGCCATCTCGCGGCCGACGCGCATGGCGCGGCCGAGGCCGTCGAGCTCGCGGCCCGCTACCGCGCACCACGGGTCGGACGCGCCGGCCTTGCGGACATCCTCGACGCGGCGACTGACGCGGCCCGGATCTACGCGGACGGCTGGCGGCGCGCCGGGCTGTTCAAAGTTCGTCGTCAAGCCTGGCCCGGCGGGCTTGGCACGTCGCTGGCCATACCGGTCTATCTGCCCGAACTCGATGCCTTGCGGGCTCGTCATCGGTTACGCCGCCTCGCCCTCTGGCATGGAGGCCTGAACGGCGTCGCAGATATCGTCGTGTCGATGCGCCGCGTCCTCGGGCGCTCGTTTCCGCGCGCCGTCGGTCTTGCAGCGCTGGACGCCGCGATGCGCCGCGCCAATCCGCCTCCCTACGGCCTCGGGATCTCGGGGATTGCGACCGGGCAAGGCCGGCAGGTGGAGGTTCTGCTATCGCACGCCGACGTCTACGCCGCGACGGCACGGATCGCCGCCTGGTGCGCCGAAGACCTCGCCCGCGACATTCACCTCGCGCCCTCGGTCCGCGTCGCTTTCGAACTCCTCTGTGTCGGCGATGCGAAAAAAGGGCTCTTGGAGCGCGGCTTCGATCTGATGTTCCGGTGACGGACCAAGGCCCATTTGCAAGGAGGGGACCGAAATTCATGTCTTTGGCCTTTTCGATCTCGCAGCGCTTGATGTCCATGGACGACACCGCATGGTGCCGCCATGCGAATCCCTGGAGCGTGTATTCCCGAATGACGCTCCTGCCGCTCTTTGCCCTCGCTGTCTGGAGCCGCGTCTGGATCGGGTGGTGGTCGCTCGCGGCCATCGCCTGCGTGATTGCCTGGACGTGGCTGAACCCGAGGCTGTTCCGGATGCCGCGCCATGAGGACGGATGGGCGGCAAAGGCCGTTCGAGGCGAACGCATCTGGCTCAAGGGACCGCCGGAAGCCGTCGTCGCCCGACACGAACGGGCCGTCGTCGTCCTCGGCTCGGCCACCCTGGTCGGTGCCATCGTGCTGGGATGGGGGCTTGTGACCCTCGACCTTTCGGCGACAATACTTGGAGGGGTCGTGGCGACGGGGGCGAAACTATGGCTCGTCGACAGAATGACCTTCGTTTACGACGCCATCGTGCCCGACCACGAGTGCGTTTAGGTGTAGGAAATGCCACGGTACACGACGCTGTTGCTTTGAGGGGCGATTTGGATTCGATTTTGAAGATTCTCTACCACAAGGATCTTCACGATGCTCAAGTGCCTTCTCGCCCCTCTGCTGGAAACGTTACGCCCGCATTTCGATCTGAGCAAGACGCGGCTGGAAACGCTGGCCGTGCTGCTGGTCGGGCTTGCGAACGGGCGCACGGTGAACCTTTCGCATCTGGCCAGCCAGTTTCCGGGCGACGCGCAGCATGGATCGAATTACCGTCGTCTGCAGCGCTTCTTCCAGTTCGTGCAGCTGGACAGCGACATCGCCGCGCGGCTGGTCGTGCGAATGCTGAACCTCAAGCGGCCTAAGCTCCTCGCGCTCGACCGTACCAACTGGAAACTGGGATCGCGCGATGTGAACGTGCTGGTTCTGGCCATTGTCACGCGACGGTTTCGAGTGCCGCTGATGTGGGTGTTGCTGGACCACGCAGGCAATTCCGCCACCGCGCAACGGATCGCGCTGATGGAACGGTATCTGCGCCTGTTCGGGGCGGCCTCCATTGAGGCGCTGTTGGCGGATCGCGAGTTCATCGGTGCCGAGTGGATGGAATTTCTCATTGAAAACAACATCTCCTTCGCCATCCGCCTTAAGGAGGACATGCAGATCCGGCTCGCGGACGGTCGCCGGTTCCAGTTCCGCAGCCTGCTGCGCAACCGCAGGCGCGGGGCATGGGAAGGCTGGCTGAACGGCATGGAGGCGACCCCCGCCAACCGGCTGCGCATCAAGGCCAGGCGCATCAGGGGCGGTGAATTGCTCATCGTGGCCACCAGTCTCGATGACGCCGGGCGCGGCCTCAACCTCTATCGCAGGCGATGGGGGATCGAATGCATGTTCGCGGATGCAAAGACCCGTGGCCTCAATATCGAGGACACCCATATCACCGATCCCGACAAGCTCGCGACCCTTCTTGTCGTCATCGCGCTCGCCGTCACATGGGCTTATCGCTGCGCAACCCGCGTCAGGGGCAGAATGGCCATCTCGCGAAAACGGCATGGCAGACGCGAAAAGTCATGGTTCCGAACCGGCCTCGACGCTCTGCGGAACTGGATACTCCATCAGCCCGATAAAGCCATCAAAGTGTGGACAGAAACATGCCCCCGAAGGCCCTTTCAGCCCCCTGTATCCGCCTGAGTCGTGTACCGTGAGGAAATGCAGCGAAGACGAGCCAATATTCGGAAGATAAACGATTTTAACGCTTTGGTGGCGACCGACTGAAGCCAGAGAACGTTAGACCCCGGTCCCGTCCCCTCCGCCACTTGCCCTCGCGAAAGCGTTCTCCCCATCCGGCTGCGGCCGGATTTTTCCGTTGTTTTCGAGGGTTATGCGAGAGGGGCTGAGCACTGGTTGTGGCGCCGGGTGGCCCGGAAGCGGTCTCTCAGGGTCGATATTCTCCGGACCTCATGACTGCGCCGATTTGGTGAATAGCCTGTAACCATATGAAACTGCGTTGTTCTTTCGAGGCCGCAGCTGAACACTTCGATGTCGGTGGCGTTCGAAAGATGGAACATAAATCGAAATGCCGCCATCAAAACAGCTCGGTGCTGCCGTCGTCACGGATGCGGACGGCCGATCCAACGCGGGTATAGACTGTTGACCCATATGAAAATCTGCTCCTAAGCCCCTGCGCGTGCTCGAAGTTAAGCAAAGTGAAAGCAGCCGACTCCCCGGGTCCATCCGCAGAAAGGCCCGCCCCTATCATGATTCCGCCAAGGTCAGTCAGAACGTAACGGTCGTGAAAGTCTTCCCCGCCTTGTTTCTCCGACCATGCATAGAGCTCAATGTGATACCCGGGTGGTAGCAAGCCTCTGACCTGTGCAGAGCCGTCTCGCGCGAGAACCTCGGCCGATGGGCGCGTATCGTGATCACGGAAATGAATCCTGATGGATTTGCTTTGACCTGGATCCCGGGTAAGCTGACCAACTGGATCCCGGGCAAGCCGACCAAGTAGTGAGACCAGCGTGGCAAGATAATTGCCCTTCGTTGGTCGGAGGTCGAAATACGGATCGACAATGTCGACCTCCTTGGAAACCGCAGAAATCGTATGCAGGGCATCGGCAATCTGGTCTGCGGTCCTGGTCACGTCACAACTGGTCGTAACTCTGAAAAGTCGATGCGCATCAGAGCAATCGTCTGGCTCTATCCCCTCAGCGCAAGCTGTGCTCCCAGCGTGACATATCATTGCTTTGAAAGGTCTGTCCGCGTGTTCGCGTAGTACGTTAGTGATCCAGTCTGCCTCGTGCTCATACGAGCGGGAGAAATTGACGACCTTGCGCCTCGAGTCGTTCAACCGTTCAACAATTCGAAGATAGTCCCCGTCCGAAACGCCGGCGTTTCTCGCAGCTTCCTTGACCATCCTCTCCCATTTGTTTGGGAGGCGAGAGATCAGCCGGCCCTTGTCAGCGCCAAACCGATCGATCAGGTCCTTGAAGGTTCGCCAGTCCGCGCCGATGGCTGCAGGCTCTACCGCATATTCCGACAGCATCAGAACAGTTCCTCGGCCCGTTCCGCGAAGAAACCGTGCGGCCATCGGTCTAGGAAATCACCGTCTGGGCTCACTCGAAGTGGCCGGAAGCGGACACCCTCGACCGAAGACTCAATGTAGATCACGGAGAGGTCATCGGGCGTCAGTCCGAGCACGCCGGGGGGAACCTCACCCTCGGTCTGCTCCCGCACACGGCGAAGCAGCCGCAGAATGATGTGCTCGCTATGCGTCTCAATGAGCAGGGTCTTTCCAGAGGTAAGCTTGTCCTCGTCGCCGGTCGCGGCCTTGATGAACAGGTCGCCCATGCCGACCTGGATGGCGGGATGGACATGGAGCTCTGGCTGTTCGATCCCAAGAACGCCGTCCTGCTTCCTTAATGACGCGACGATCACCGGGACCATCTGCGAGATGCCGACGCCCACGTCGCCCGGTGCGACGAGGATGCCCTTCTCGAAGTCCCGCAGAGCGATTTCCGTCCGCGTGGCGAGACTCAGATAAAGCTCCTGCAACTCGCCGATGTCATCCTCGTTGAGGCCCCGCTCGAACATCTGGTGCATGGCGCTGGGGACGGGAATCTCTTTGAACTCGACCCGCTCTAGCCGGTATGTCGTTCTTAGCCGCTCTTCGCCGGAAAGCCAGACGTTGACCTCCTCCATGAGGTCGCCGCGGCGGTCGTTGTAGAGTAAATCCCAAGCCGCGAGTCCGTGGGACCAGCGCGTTTCGTCAGGGCTTGCCTGTGGTCGATAGCTACGCGTGGGGATGTCGCGCAGCGGTCCGATGTAGGTCATCTGCATCAGGTGATCTCGGACGAGTCGCGCCGGCCCAAGGATCAACTCATTTAACAATTTTGTTAGGCCCGATCGTCTAGCATGTTCAGTGTCGACGGAGATTTTCGAATGCAACTGCTCCAGACTTGACAGCAAATATTCGGGCAAGTGATTATCATCTCTTGACAATTCTGGAGTTCTACCTTGGATTTCTTTCTCGTCAAAGTCTACCCATTCGAACTCAATCGAGTCATTAAAGTCCGGCAACGCGGCAAAAACGGTGTCCACAGTAATACGCAACTGGTCGTCGGGTGTGTCCGGCGTCGACCGGTCAGCGACCGCCTCTCGCGCAAGAGACCAGATCTCGTCCTTGAGGGGCGAACCTGCGGCGAGATCCTCATCGCCATCGTCCTGTATGTCGTCTGGACGCATCGCGCGCCGTAGGAGCGGGTGACAAAAGTTGAAGTCGGTCAGCTGCGCTCGGCCCTCGACTGGAGGCGAAACGATGGCTGCGAGCGGTTCACCGTCCATCTCTATCGCAAGGTGGGAGACGTAAGGCGCCTGCTGGAGGGCGCTCCAGCGAATGTTCACTTCCAATCCCACGTTCTGCACGATGGTGTAGTCGCAATACTCCTCGCTTTCTCCAATGAGGTAGCGCAATGGCAACTCGATGAAGTCTGGTTCGTCGATCGAGAACCCGGTGTTAAGAGGCAGCCCTTCAGCGCCCTGCTCGTCAGAGAGGTCTAGCACGACCTTGAGGCTGACCGTGCGGTCGAGTTCGTGGTTGTGCACCAGTGTAGCGAAGCCACCTAGATCGATGAGTCCGCCGGCAATCGTCCGGTCAGGATCGACGTTCCCACGCTCGAGTATCTCGCGCAGATAGTGCAGCGCCTGCAGGATTGTGCTTTTGCCCGCGCTGTTCGGGCCGAAGAGGAGCGTGATAGGCCTCAGGTCGATCCTCTGACGGCAGCCGATGCCCTTGAAGTTTTCGATCTCGATTCGGATTAATCGCATTACTACACCTCAAAGTTCCCCGCGGAAAGCGCGCTGTGAAAGGGATTGAAAAAGGTCCTCACCAGAGCCGTCTGGTGTCTCCGAACTCGCCTCGATTGCTTGGGCTTTCTGCAGCATCGCGACAAACCGGAGCTGTTCCTCCATTGGGGGCAGATTGATCTCGAGCTTTCGGATGATTCCGAGGTTCAAGCCGTCCATGATCGCGCCTTTATTGAAGGACTTGATCTGGCGAATGATCAGCGGATCGGAATGGATCGCGAAGGAAAGTACTTCCGGGTGGATTAGTTGTAAGCGCCAGCTGGGCCCCACGGGCTTTTCAGCTTGACGTCTGGAAGTTCCAAGGGAGGAGTTCGTCGATCCG
>NZ_JBPBBB010000035.1:0-27632 GCF_050896375.1 Roseovarius tibetensis | reverse complement strand
GCCTCCAGATCCGTAAAGAAATGCCCGGCCCATGGGCCGATATGCTTGCCGAAGAAGTGCTTTTGATCGTCGAGGGCCGCAGGCGCCCCGAACCGACCGCGAATGAGGCCCGCCATCATCTCCATGCTTGATGCGATGCTGTCCTCGGGTTCGTGCACGTTGCCGGCCCGTGTCATGCCGCGCGCCGCCATGTCGCGGCGCAGCGCGGCCAGCGGTTTCTCGTTGAGGAACCCGGTCAGGTAGTAGCTGGCATAGGGCAGAAGCTCGCCGCGTCCCAACCCGATGAAAAGCGCGTTGAACTCGGTCTCGACGGTGTGGGGCTGGCTGACCCCGGCGACCCGTGCCAGCGCGGCAATGGCCTGGCCCAGATCCGACATGTCGCCATGCAGACCCGCCGTCTTGTCGAGCAGACCGCGCTCCGGCGGACGCGCCAGAAGCGCGGCGAGGAAATCGTAGAGATCGGCGCGCAGCGCGTCTTCCTCGGTGATCGCGTGCGAGGCGGTGGTCTGGTCCATCAGGGCATCCTGTGTCATGCCGAAACTCCGGTCTCGTCGAACGCGAACCGCATCCGCCGCCGGGGCTGCAGGTCGGTCTCCGTGGCGGACGGGCCCGCGTGGGTCCAGACATAGGGATCCGAGGTCTCGCAGGCCCTGTCATCGGCGTCCGCCACCGCGACATCTGGCGCGTCGGGTATGGACTCTTCGGTCTCGGGGGTCTGTTCAGCGCCCGCGCCCTCCGCCTCCGCCTCGGCTTCAGCCTGACGCGCCACTTCCTCGACATGGGCGGTCATGCCCCGGCCCACCTGATAGGCGGTCTGAAGGTTCTCGATCACCGTGGCGCTGTCGGTGAAATCCTCGCCGTAATCCACCAGCCCGTCGACATTGGCCAGAACCGGATTGCTGCGCCACAGGCGTCGCAGCGCGCGCCGGCGCAAACGGTCGGGCACGGCCTTCGACATGAAGGCGCTGAAATCGTCGCCGGACTGCATCGCGTCGGGATCGGGCAGGCCCAGATCCTCGCACAGCTCCGCGTCCGTCTTGTCTGCCAGATCCGTCTCGCGCGCCGCGATCTCTGCCTCGCGCGCCTGCGCCTCGGCTTCGGCCGCGACCTGTGCACGGCGGCGTGACCAGAAATCCCTGCCCCGGCTCATTGCAGTCGCCCCCGTCGGGCCGCACCGGGGGCGCGGTAGACATCGCTTAGCTGGGGAATGCGCGGATCGCCGATGCCGTCCTGCGCGTCGCCGATGACATGCGTATCGCGGCGGCGCTTCTTGAACGTCTCGTGCGCGTGATGGGCGTCGACGAAATCGCGTACCCAGGCGATCAGCCCCTCGGTCATCGGCACCTTTTCGACGATTTCCTCGCCGGTATCGGCGTAATCCTGCGCCTCGAACGGCGAGGCCGTGACCAGCACGACATCAAGCGGCGCGTCAGTCCCGTGCACCCTGCCTTGATCGCGCATGACGACATAGACGCACGGCACCTTCGCGGAGAGGCCCTGCAGATAGGCCTCGGTCTGCGTGTGGTGCAAGAGCAGGGGCATGGTCGCGGCGTGGTATTCCACCGCCTTGCCGTCGCGGCGCAGTTTGTGCCACGCGGCGTCGGGGGCCCCCGGCAGGACTGCGACGGCACGCCATGTCCACGATGCCCACCGGGTCACACCGGGGGATTTGCGGATCACGACACCAAGGGGCATCGTCGCTTCTTTGTCGTGTGCAACGGTCAAGCGTCTATCAACCCTGATCTGACTGCATACCATTGTGGTCCATTTTAGTGACCAAAACAAAGTAATTTTTTCAGCGTGCGATCCGGTGCGGCCAAGAAACAAGGATACTGCACCCGCGATCCATCCAAGCCTGCGCAAGGCAACGGAAATCCGGCTGCGCGCCAGATATCATGCCGCAAAGCAGCAACATATCTCGTCGCTTTCCAACAGAATCAATCGGGATTGCGACTCGTCCCGGCAGGCACCGCAGCGTGATCTGGTAAGGTCGAATGACGGTTTACGTGCCCGTGCAATCGGGTCTAATGTTCGGCTGCTGTACGATGGTGCCGCCGTCGTGTTGCCGCGACCAAATCCCGGAGTGTCCATGTCCCGAACCCTGCTGTTATGCGACTGCGCCGCGTCCCAGAGTATCGACGCCGACGCGCTTGAGATGGCCACGGGGCTGCCCTGTTCGCGGATGCACAGCGCGCTTTGTACCGACGAGATCGGCGCGGCGGCCAAGGCGATCGAAACGGGCGAGGCGATCATCTGTTGCGGACAGGAGACGCGAACCTTCGAGGATCTCGCGGCCGAACTGGGTGCCGACAGCCCCGCCTGCATCGACCTGCGTGACCGCGCCGGATGGTCCGACGACCCCTCATCGAAGCATCCGAAGATGGCCGCGCTGCTGGCCGAGGCCAGCCTGCCGGTGCCGTCCGAAAAGACGCGGGACGTGATTTCGGAAGGGCTGTGCCTGATCATCGGGGCGGCGGACGCGGCCCTGCCCGCCGCCGAAAAGCTGGCACCGACGCTTGGCGTCACGGTGCTGCTGACCGATGACGGCGACCCGCCCGAAAGCCGCGCCTACGACGCGATCCGGGGGCGGATCGTGCAGGCCACGGGCGCGCTTGGCGGGTTCGATCTGCGTCTGGATGCGCTGCAACAGGTCAATCCCGCCGGGCGCGGCCCCCTGCGCTGGACCGCGCCGCGCGATGGCGGGCAGACGCAGTGCGACATCATACTCGACCTGTCGGGCAGCACGCCGATGTTTCCCGCGCCGCAAAAGCGCGAAGGCTACCTGCGTGCCGATCCGGGCAGCCTGCCGGCGGTCGCAGACGCGGTGTTCGAGGCGGCACAGCTGATCGGCACGTTCGAAAAGCCGCTTTACGTCGCGCTGGAGCCGCATCTTTGCGCACATTCCCGCGCCGGGCAGACCGGGTGCAGCAAGTGCCTCGAGATCTGTCCGACCGGGGCGATCGTTCCCGACGGCGATCATGTCAGTGTCGACCCGATGATCTGCGCGGGCTGCGGGGCCTGTGCCGCGGTGTGCCCGTCGGGCGCGATCAGCTATGACGCCCCGCCCCCGGACATGACCTTCCGCCGCATCCAGACGCTGGCCTCGGCCTATCTGCGCGCGGGCGGGACCACACCGCGGCTGCTGGTGCATGACGCGGATTTTGGCGCCGAGATGATCCGGCTGGCCGCGCGCCACGGCGCCGGGCTGCCCGCCGACGTGATCCCGCTGGAGGTGGCAGCCTTATCGGGTTTCGGCCATGCCGAGATCCTTGCCGCGCTCGCCTCGGGGTTCGGGGCGGTGCAGATCCTGCTGGCACCGCGCACCGAGCGGGACGCGTTGGACCGAGAGGTGCCCTTGGCCCGCGCAATGGCCGGTGGCGCACCCGTCGAAATGCTGGACCCTGAAGAGCCCGACGCGCTTTGCGCCGCGCTTTACGATACGACGCCGGCACGGGGCGTGGCCGAGCCCGTGCTGCCGATGGGCAGCCGCCGCCAGGTGACGCGCCTTGCCGCAAAGGCGCTGACACCCGGCGACGAGACGCTGCCCCTGCCCGACGGCGCCCCCTACGGAACCGTGCGTGTCGATACCGAGGCCTGCACGCTGTGCCTGTCTTGCGTGTCGCTGTGCCCGTCGGGCGCGCTGATGGATAATGCCGATCTGCCGCAACTGCGCTTTCAGGAGGATGCCTGCCTGCAATGCGGCATCTGTGCCACGATCTGCCCCGAAAGCGCGATCACGCTGGAGCCGCGAATGACAGTGGCCGACAGCGCCATGAGCCAGATCGTGCTGCACGAGGAAGAGCCGTGCGCCTGCATCGAATGCGGTGCGCTTTTCGGATCGAAATCGACGATTGACCGGATACTGGAAAAACTGGCCGGCAAACATTCGATGTTCGCCACATCCGAAGCCGCCCGCACGATCCAGATGTGCGAGGATTGCAGGATCAACGCGCAGTTCAAGTCGTCGGACAATCCGTTTGCCGCCGGGGACCGTCCCCGCGTGCGCACGTCCGAGGACTACCTGAGCGGCCGCAAGGACCACTGAAGGCGACGTGCCGGCGCCGGAACGTTCGCCAGCGATTGCGATGAAACAAGGGAGGATCCCATGACCGAAGAGTTCAACATGTCGATGCGCAAGTTCCTCAAGCAGGTGGGCGTCACCTCGCAGCAGGCGATCGAGGAAGGCCTGCGCGAGAAAGGCGCCACAGCCGGTCAGGAATTCGAGGCCAAGGTGGTGCTGACCGTCGAGGGGCTGGATGTCGAACACGTGGTCACCGGCACCATCAAGGGACAGGACTGACGTGGCACTGACGAGGGACGCGGTCCTCGCGGCACTGAAGGACATCACCGATCCGGTGAGCGGGTCCGATATCGTGGCCGCCGGCGTCACCCGCGCGCTGTCGGTCGAGGACGGCGCGGTACGCTTCGTGCTGGAGATCGATCCGTCAAGGGCCGAGGCGTACAACCCCGTCCGCGACGCCGCCGAGGCGGCGGTCAAGGCGTTGCCGGGGGCCGGGACCGTGTCGGTCGTGCTGACGGGGCATGCCGCGAAGGCACCACCCGATCTCAAGAGCTCGAAACCGTCCGAGCCGAAAGGCCCCGAGCGGGTGCCCGGCGTCGATCACCTGATCGCCATCGCGAGCGGAAAGGGCGGGGTCGGCAAGTCCACGGTATCGGCCAACCTTGCCTGCGCGCTCGCCGCCGAGGGGCGGCGCGTGGGGCTGCTGGACGCGGATGTCTACGGGCCGTCACAGCCTAGGATGCTGGGCGTGTCGGGCCGCCCGGCAAGTCCCGACGGCAAGACCATCCTGCCGATGCGCAATCACGGCGTCACGATGATGTCGATCGGCCTGATGACCAACGAGGATCAGGCCGTGGTCTGGCGCGGGCCAATGCTGATGGGTGCGCTGCAGCAGATGCTGATGCAGGTACAATGGGGCGCGCTGGATTGCCTGCTGGTCGATCTGCCGCCCGGCACCGGCGACGTGTCGATGACGCTGGCGCAGAAGGCGCAGGTGGACGGTGCGATCATCGTCTCGACCCCGCAGGACGTGGCGCTGCTGGACGCGCGCAAGGGGATCGACATGTTCAACCAGTTGCACGTCCCCGTGCTGGGCATGATCGAGAACATGTCGACGCATATCTGTTCGAATTGCGGGCATGAGGAACACATCTTTGGCCATGGCGGCGTGCAGGCCGAGGCCGCCAAGCTTGGCGTGCCGCTGCTGGCGGAGATCCCGCTGCATCTCGATATCCGTCTGGCCTCGGATGGCGGCGCGCCGATCGTGGTGTCGAAACCCGACAGCCCGCAGGCGCAGGCGTTCCGCGACGTGGCGCGCCAGATGATCGCGCAAGGCGTGGCATGAACGATCCCAGCTTTCCCCCGCTTTTGTCCGGGCATGCGGTGACGGGCGCCACCCATCCCTTCGACGAGGCCCGCGCACTGGCCGCATCGAGCTGCGACGCGGGGCTGATCGTGCACAACATCACCGCCGACCGGATGATGGCGGCGCTGGTAATGGCGCCCGAGGTGCCGCTGGAGGAGGCGATGGCGATGCTGCCGGCCTGCGGGATCGGGTTCCAGAACGCCCTGGGCGTGCTCGCCCCGCCCGAGGTCGCCGTGCATCTCGACTGGGATGGCGGGCTGCGCGTCAACGGCGCGTCCTGCGGGCGGCTGCGCGTCGCCGCGGGCGGCACCGATCCCGCGACGATTCCGGGCTGGCTGGTGGTCGGCCTCGACCTGCCACTGATGCAGCTTACCAGTAACCCCGGCGACACACCCGATCACACGACGCTTCAAGAGGAAGGCTGCGCCGAGGTCGACCCCGTCACTCTGCTGGAGGCGTGGGCGCGGCATACCCTTGTCTGGATCACCCGATGGGAAGACGCGGGGCCGCGCGCCCTGCATGCCGAATGGCGTGCCCTCGCGCATGGCCTCGGCGACGACATCACCCGAGGCGGGCGCACGGGCACCTTTCTGGGGGTCGATGACCGCTTCGGGATGCTGTTGCGCGACGCCGAGGCCACGCATCTCATCCCGCTCAGCAGCCGATTGGAGGCCCCGCAATGAGGCTCGCCCGCGCGATCCATTTCGACGAAAGCGACCAACGCGTCTATCACAGCCCCGCACGCACCGGCGAGTGGTGCATTTCCGGCGGGTTCGAGTTTTCCAACTGGACCGAGGCCGATCTGACCGGCAAGCCCCGTCAGGCCTTCGCCAATGGCTGGCTGGGGCTTGAGACCTTCGGACGGGTAAGCTGCGTCGCCGTGACACAGATCGAGCCCGCCGAGATCGAGACGCTGACCGAGGCGCTTGCGCGGCACTTCGTCGAGATCTACGGCGCGCCCTCGCCCGAGGCCGCACGCCCCGTCGCCGAAGAGGAGATCGCGCAGATGCGCGAGATCTGCGCCGATCACGCGCCCAACACCATCCTGACGGTGATGCGCGAATTGACCGATGCCGGCGTGCGCGAGCAGTATCGCTTCATCGCGCCGCACGCGGCAGAGCTGGATCAATTCGCCATTCACGGCGATATGGACGGCTGAGACCCGGCCGGATTGATCCCCCCGACGCTTGCGCCTATAGGCAAAGCGAACGCAACCCGTGCAAACGAGGACAGGCCCATGTCGAATGCAGCCTTAGAGACCGCCATCGAAGCCGCCTGGGAGGCGCGCGACCAGATCACCCCGGCCACCGGTGGCGAGACGCGCGAGGCCATCGAAGATACGCTGAACGCGCTCGACAGCGGCACGCTGCGCGTGGCCGAGCGGCAAGAGAACGGCGACTGGCACGTCAACCAGTGGGCCAAGAAGGCGGTGCTACTGGGGTTCCGTGTCAAGGACATGGAGACCCAGCCCGGCGGACCGCAGGGCACCGGCTGGTGGGACAAGGTCGACAGCAAGTTCAAGGGCTGGGGCGAGGCCGAATGGCGCACCGCCGGTTTCCGCGCGGTCCCCAACTGCGTCGTGCGCCGGTCAGCCTTTATCGCGCCGGGCGTGGTGCTGATGCCGTCCTTCGTCAATCTCGGGGCCTACGTGGACGAGGGCACGATGGTCGATACCTGGGCCACAGTGGGCAGCTGCGCGCAGATCGGCCGCGGCGTGCACCTGTCGGGCGGTGTCGGCATCGGCGGCGTGCTGGAGCCGATGCAGGCCGGCCCCACGATCATCGAGGATAACTGCTTTATCGGCGCGCGCTCCGAGGTGGTCGAGGGCTGCATCATCCGCGAAGGCTCGGTGCTGGGTATGGGCGTCTATATCGGCAAATCCACCAAGATCATCGACCGCGACACGGGCGAGGTGTTCATGGGCGAGGTGCCGCCCTATTCGGTCGTGGTGTCGGGCAGCATGCCCACCAAGAACAACCTCAACCTGTACTGCGCCGTGATCGTCAAGCGCGTGGACGCGCAGACCCGGTCCAAGACCGGCATCAACGAGCTTTTGCGGGACTGAAACCCATGGCGAAACCCAACAGTGCACGCCGCCAGCAGGTCTATACCCTCGTGGTCGAGATCGGCCGCAAGGCCGGTGACGGCTTGCCGAAAACCGCCACCGGCGCGGCGCTTATGGTCTATGCCTCGGGCGTGGACGAGGCCGAGGCGGTACGCGAGGCGGTGGCGGTGCTGAAACAGGCCGAGACCGCGCCGCTGGATGTCTCGGGCTACGGCACGCTGGAGGATCGCGAGGCCGAGGGGCACGAGATCGGCGCGGACGAGCGCGAGCTGATGCAGCGCGCGCTCGACGACAACGCGGTGATCGTCGCGCAGATGACGCCGTTCTACGATTGAGATCGGACGGCACGGCGCGCCGGAATTGCGCCGGGCAGCGATCCGCGCTACCCCGGCATGGCATCTGACAAACAGGACATGTTCATGCCCCAATCGCCCTGCGATCCCGTCCGGCTGACTGCCGATCTCATCCGCTGCCCCTCGGTCACGCCCGAGGAGGGCGGTGCGCTGCGACTGCTCGACACAGTTCTGACCGGTGCGGGGTTCGAATGCACCCGCGTGGATCGCGGCGGCGTTGCCAACCTCTTCGCCCGTTGGGGCCCCAAGGGTGCCGCGCGCAGCTTCGGCTTCAACGGCCACACCGATGTGGTGCCGGTGGGCGATGCGGCCGCGTGGTCCGTGTCCCCCTTCGGTGCCGAGGAACGCCACGGACAGCTTTGGGGGCGCGGCGCGACGGACATGAAATCGGGTGTTGCCGCCTTTGCCGCCGCCGCGGTGGATTTCGTCACGGACACCCCGCCCGACGGCGCGGTGATCCTTGCCATCACCGGCGACGAGGAGGGCGACGCGGTCGATGGCACGCGCGCACTGCTCGACTGGATGGAGGCCAAGGGCGAACGCATGACCGCCTGTCTGGTGGGCGAGCCGACCTGCCCCGAGCGCATGGGCGACATGATCAAGATCGGGCGGCGCGGATCGCTTTCGGCATGGATCACGGTGACCGGCGTGCAGGGCCATTCCGCCTATCCGCACCGCGCGTGCAACCCGCTGCCCGCGATGGCGCGGCTGATGGACAGGCTGGCCTCGCACAGCCTCGACGAGGGTACAGAACATTTCGACCCTTCAACGCTGGCCGTGGTGACCATCGACACCGGCAACCCGGCCAGCAACGTGATCCCGGCCGCGTGTCGCGCCACCGTCAACATCCGCTTCAACGATGCGCATGACAGCCAAAGCCTGATCGCGTGGATGCAGGCCGAGCTGGACCGCGTGGCGGCCGAGTTCGGCGTGACGCCCGAGATGCAGGTCAAGGTCGCCGGCGAAAGCTTCCTGACCGCCCCCGGTCCGCTGTCGGATCTGGTGGCGCGCGCCGTCGAGGCCGAGACGGGGGTGGCGCCCCAGCTGTCGACCAGCGGCGGAACATCGGATGCACGCTTTGTCAAGGATCACTGCCCGGTGATCGAATGCGGCCTTGTCGGCCAGACCATGCACCAGGTCGACGAGCGGGTCGAGGTGGCGCATATCCACCAGCTCAAGGGCATCTACACCCGCATCCTGCGTGACTATTTCGCCTGATGCGCCGCACGCTGATCGTGATGGTCAAGGAACCGCGCCCCGGCCGCGTCAAGACACGGCTGGGGCGCGAGATCGGCATGGTGCCCGCCGCATGGTGGTTTCGCCATCAGACCGCGCGCCTGCTGCGCGAGGTCGATGACCCGCGCTGGACGCTTTGCCTTGCCGTCAGCCCCGATCGCGCCGGGCTGTCCAGCCGCGTCTGGCCCGCGCATCTGCCGCGCCTCCCGCAAGGTCGCGGTGATCTGGGCCACCGGATGGGACGGCTGGTGCGTGGCGCGCCGCCGGGGCCGGTCTGCATCATCGGCGGCGATATCCCCGATATCCGTCGGCATCATGTCGCGCGCGCGTTCAGAGTGCTGGGGCGGCATGACGCGGTCTTCGGGCCGGCGCAAGACGGGGGCTACTGGCTGGTGGGGCTGAAGCGTTCGCGCGGCGTGCCCGCGACCCTCTTCAGCGGCGTGCACTGGTCCAGTCCGACGGCGCTGAGTGACACGATCCACAGCCTTGGCGACCTGCGCGTGGGGCTGATCGACACGCTGCACGATGTCGATACCGCCGCCGATTTGCGCGCGCGGTGACGGGCTGGCCTCCGGCACGGATCACCGCAACAAAGGCTTGCACGTCTTTCGGTCGCGAGTTAATCATCGCTGCAGCGCGGGTGTAGCTCAGGGGTAGAGCGTCTGCTTCCCAAGCAGAATGTCGTGAGTTCGAATCTCATCACCCGCTCCAGATCCAAGTCGGCCACGCGCCCCGGACCACTCAATCCTCTTTCTCAATCCATGCCTGAAATCGTCGCTGGCGCAGGTCGCGCGTGTTGGCATACCACGCCGCGTCGCGGACCAGTGCGCGCCCGCCATGTTGCGGCGCGTTCGGCAGGTGCACGCGCATCGGCGCGCCGGTATCGGGGTTGAGGCCGATCCGCTCGAACGCGGAGGTCCGCGCGGGGCCGTACGGGATCAATTCGGAAAATCGCGCCATCGTGGCCGGGCGCAGCGCGAATTCCAGCAGCGCGCGCGCCGCACCGGGCCGTTGCGTCGCGGCCGGGATCGCCCAGACCTCGGTGCCGATGATCCGGCCGTCCCAGACGATATCCACGGGCGCCACGCCCCGCGCCGCCAGATCAAAAAACCGCCCGTTGAACCCCGAGGCCAGCACCGCGCGCCCCTCGGCCAGCATCTGCGCGGCCTCGGCCGGATCGTCCCACCAGAGGATCTCGTCGCGGATCGTGTCGAGCTTGCGAAACGCCAGGCGAAGCCCGCGATCCGTGCTGAGCAGGCCGTAAACCTGCTCGGGCGGCACGCCCTCGGCCAGCAGCGCCCATTCGAGAATGCCGTCGGGGCCGCGCTGCAGCGCGCGCTTGCCGGGAAAACGGGCGGTGTCGAAGAAATCCTCGATCCGCGTGGGCTTGACGCCCGGAAAGGCACGTTCGTCATAGGCCATCACGCGGGCATAGACGTTTTGCGGGATGGCGCAGCGCGTGGGGCGGTACGGGGCAAAATCCGGCAGCGCCGCGTCGCCCAGCAGATCGCGCGCATCAACTGGCTGCAACAGCCCTTCGGCGCAGGCGACGCGCGCCTGATCGGCCAGCATGTCGATGAGGTCCCAGCCTTCGGGCCCCGCGCGGTCGCGCAGCGCCGCGACGGATCCGTCATATTGCACCGGGGCCACGGCCTGCCCGGTGGCGTGGGTAAACGGGGCAAATACCGCGCTTTGCTGCGCCGCCTCGTAGGCACCGCCCCATGTGGCAACGGTCACATCCTCTGCCGCGACCGGCAGGGCCAGCAGCAGGCAGGAACAGGCGAGGCTAAAGCGCGGCATTCTCTTCCTCCCGGATGCGCGCCGCATGGTCGAGCCATGCGCTGACGATATCGGCCTCGGACACGGCGCCGAGATAGCGCCCGTCGGCTCGGGTCACCACCGGCACGGCATCGCCGACAAAGCCGCGCATCCGCTCCATCGCGCCCGCCAAACTGGTATCGTCATGAAAGATCAGCGTTGCGGGCCCCTGCCCCTCTGCCGGGCTGTAGACACCATTGAGCCGCCCCGCGGCATCGAGGACAAAGGCCTGCCGCCAGCCGCGCGCGCGCAGGCGCGCATCCACCGCCGCCGGCGTGTCATCGGGGGTCATCGTCTCGGCCTCGTCGCTTAGCAGATCGCGGACGGGCAGTGCCGCGAGATGTGCATGATCGCGCCCCTGGGAAAAATCCATGCCGCGCCGGGCAAGCTGGATATCGAAAAGCGACCGCCCGAACAGGCGATGCGAGACGAGGTTGGAAAACACCACCGCGACCATCGCGGCGATGGTGATGTCGTAGTTCCGGGTCAGTTCGAACACGATCAGGATACAGGTCAGCGGCGCACCGATCACGGCACTGGCAAACGCCATCATAGCGCCGATCGCGTAGACCGCGACGCCCGAGGTCGGGATGCCGCCCTGCCCCGACATCCCCATCCAGAAGAACGCACCAATCAGGCTGCCGATCAGAAGCGCGGGGCTGAACACCCCGCCCGAGAACCCCGCGCCGATGCACAGCGCTGTCAGCGTGACCTTGGCGAGGATCAGCACGACCAGTTCGCCCTGCCCGAAGGCGCCTTCGATGGTGGCAAAGCGCAGCGTCTCGGTTCCGATACCCAGCACGTCCGGCAGCGCCAACGCCGTCAGCCCGACGGCCAGCCCCGCCGCGGCGGGGCGCAGGGCGGGATAGGCGACCGCCCCCGCGATCCACGGCCCGCAGGCCAGCACCAGCCGCATGAACCCGATCGCGGCAAGCGCCACCAGCAGCCCCAACAGCGCAAAAAGCGCGAACTCGTAGCCATGCGCGACACCCGCGAAATCGACGAGGAACAGCGCCGGACGCTCGAAGATCACGTTGGCGATCACGTATCCGGTGGCCGAGGCGACCGTGACCGGCGCGAAAGCCTGCGTCGCGTAATGGCGCAGCACGACCTCGTGGGCAAAAACCACCCCCGCGATCGGCGCGTTGAAGGCAGTGGCGATGGCCGCCGCCACGCCGCAACTGATGGCGATCCCGTCGAGATTCGGCACACCCGCGCGCAGCCGGCGCACGGCACCGCCGAAAAGCGCGCCGAGATAGACCATCGGCCCGTACTGGCCGACCGACGCGCCCGTGCCGAGCGACAGGATCGCCGTCAGCGTGGACATGATGCCGCTGCGTGTATCGGGCAGGGGCTGGTGGAACTGCACCGCACGGATCACGTCGGGTGGCCCGAGCGGCCTGCGTTCAGGCGACAGGTGCCGGTGGATCAGGCCCACGGCCAGACCGCCAATCGTCGGCACCAGCAGCGTGGCAAGCGTGACCAGCCATGGCACCCCTTCCCATTGCACCCGCGCGCGGGGGGCGACCAGCAGCACCGAGTTGAGCCCCGAGACCAGTTCGACAAAGGCAATCGCCGCAAACGAGGCCGACGCGCCGACCCCGAGCGCGGTCAGCGTCAGGATCAGGATGCGCGTGGCCGGGCGCGCGCTCTTGATGTTCGAAGGTGCGCTCATGCGGCCATGATCGGCATTCCGGGATCACGACACAAGGCGTCACCAGAAGAAAGCACGCACGGTACCCGCGCCGCAGGCGATGCCTTGAAAATCGATCCGAGGCGTCATCGGGTTTTCAATTGAAACTTGATCCCATGTGACGAATACTCCGGTCAGTCAGGGCACGCTCATGCAGATATTGCTAAATCAGGCGATCGGGATCGATCAGGGCGATGAGGTGATTTTCACCGATTACGCGGATGATGGCGAGATGTGGACCGGCAAGGGCCCGCGCCAGCGGCGCAAGTCGGTCAGCTTTGCCACCGCGTTCAAGGAGGTTCCGGTGATCCATGTGGCCTTGTCCCTGTGGGACATGGACAGCACCCCGAACGCACGGGCGGAAATCACCACCGAGCATGTCAGGCGCGACCGCTTTGAAATCGTGTTCCGCACGTGGTCTGACACGCGGGTGGCACGGGTGCGCGTGCGGTGGATGGCCATCGGCGCAGCGTTCCACGAGGATGACTGGCGCGACATCGACTGAGCGTCCGCATCCGGGGCCGTCGGTCGGACGTGGCCCTAGCCGCCGAACTGGCCCTCGTAGACAGGCTCCAGCGACGGGGTTTCGAATAGCGACGACACGGACGTGCCGCTCCAGATGTTGAGGATCGCTTGCGCGAAGACCGGCGCGGTTGGAAGGATGCGGATATTCGGCGTGTTCCTGACGGCCTCTGTGGGTTCGATTGTGTCGGTTATCACCATGGATTTCAGCACCGAGTTGGTCACCCGTTCCACGGCCGGGCCGGACATGACGCCGTGGGTCGTGTAGGCATGCACCTCGCGTGCGCCGCAATCGAGCAGCACCTCGGCGGCCTTGCACATGGTCCCGGCGGTGTCGCACATGTCATCGACGATGATGCAGATCTTGTCGGACACGTCGCCGATCACCGTCATCTCGGCCACCTCGCCGGGGATCTCGCGGCGCTTGTCGACAATGGCGAGCGGCGCGTTGATCCGTTTGGCCAGCTCGCGCGCACGTGCCACGCCGCCCACATCGGGCGACACGATCATCACGTCCTGCACCACGCCCTTGAACTGCGTCTTGATGTCGAGCGCGAAGATCGGCGACGCATAGAGGTTGTCCACCGGAATGTCGAAGAAGCCCTGTATCTGGGCGGCGTGCAGATCCATGGTCAGGACCCGTTCTATCCCGGCGCCGACGATCATGTTGGCCACAAGCTTGGCCGAGATGGGCGTGCGCGCCTTTGACCGTCGGTCCTGACGGGCATACCCGAAATAGGGGATCACGGCCGTGATGCGCTTGGCCGACGAACGACGCAGCGCGTCGGCCATGATCAAAAGCTCCATGAGATTGTCATTTGCCGGGTTCGAGGTGGGCTGGATGATGAACATGTCCTCGCCGCGCACGTTCTCGTACACCTCGACGAAGATCTCCTGATCGTTGAAACGTTCTATCCGGGCATCACACAGCCCGACATCCACCCCCTGATGCTGGGACATGCGGCTGGCAATAGCCGTGGCAAGCGGCAAATTTGCATTGCCGGAGATCAGTTTGGGTTGCGCTTTGGCTGACATGGTCTGGTCTCCGGTGTCATGACATGTGACAGATTCGTGATACTGGGGGCCGCTTAGCACGCCCCCCGCGCGGCGCAAAGCGATGCAACCAGACCGTGCAACAAGATCATACAGATCGCGTCATGGTGCCCATAATCGCCGCGTCATGCCGGTCGGGCGGCCATCCACACGTTCGCACGCGGGATGGCAGCCCGTTTCATGCGTCACCGCCCCGCCCGTGCGGCGCGTCAAAATCCGGCCGGGGATTGATCGGGATGATGCGATGCGGGTTCACCGTGTCGTGGCTGTAATGGTAATGGCGCACGATATGGTCGAAATTCACCGTCTCTTTGACGCCCGGCCATTGATAAAGCTCGCGCAGGTAGCCCCACAGGTTCGGGAAATCCACGATCCGGTTGCGATTGCACTTGAAATGCAGGTGGTAGACCAGATCGAACCGGATGAGCGTCGTGAAAAGCCGCCAGTCGGCCTCGGTCAGGCGGTCCCCCATCAGATAGCGGTGTTCGGAAAGACGCCCCTCCAGCCAGTCGAGACTGTCGAACAGCGGATAGACGGCTGCGTCATAGGCCTCTTGCGAGGTCGCGAAACCGGATTTGTAGACGCCGTTATTGACGGTGTCGTAGATGCGCGCATTCACCGGCTCGATCGCGTCGCGCAGGTCGGCGGGCCAATAGTCATCGGTATTCCCGGTCACCCCGTCAAAGGCCGAGTTCAGCATACGGATGATTTCGGAGGATTCGTTCGACACGATGGTCTCGCGCGTCCGGTCCCACAGGATCGGGACGGTCACGCGGCCCGATATTTCGGGGTCTGCCTTGAGATAGATGTCGCGCGCAAAGGGCAGCCCGTACAGACGGTCGCCCGTGGTGCCGGGGTAATCTGTGCGAAACTCCCATCCCTCGGACAGCATGTCGGGATGCACGACCGATACGCCGATGTGATCGGTCAGGCCTTTGAGCGCGCGAAAGATCAACGCCCGGTGCGCCCAAGGACAGGCGTACGCGACATAAAGGTGATAGCGCCCCGTCTCGGCCTTGAAACCGCCGTCCCCCGAGGGGCCGGCGCTGCCGTCAGGGGTGATCCAATTGCGAAACCGCGACGTGTCGCGCACGAATGCGCCGCCTGTCGACTCGGTATCGTACCACTTGTCTTCCCAGACGCCGTTTACCAATCGTCCCATGCCTTGATCCTCTGTGTTGCTACCAGCGATCTAGGCGGCGATCGCGGCCGCGGTAATCCCCCGCACCGCGCAGAGACCGTGCGGCCGCGCACAGCCGGGGCGTTCGTACTATAGGTGGGTGCGCAGATACTCGGTCGCGGCGGCGCGGACGCTTTGCAATCCGCTGGCGCGCTCGGCATGGATGATGGCGCGCAATTCCCCCAGATCGACCCCCCGCAAAAGGCTCTTGACCGGCCCGATGGACGCCGGGCGCATTGACAGCGCACGAAAGCCGATCGCGGCAAGGCACGCCGCCTCGATCGGCCGGCCGGCATCCTCGCCGCAGAAGCTGAGGGGCGTGTCCAGCGTGGCACAGCGATAGACGATCCCCTCGAGGAAATTGAGGTAGCTGACATTCAGCGTGTCGTACCGGCGGCGCACGCGCTCGTTCTCGCGGTCGGCGGCAAAGAAGAATTGCTTGAGATCGTTGCCCCCCACCGAGATGAAATCCACCTGCGCGTAGAAATCGTCCGATGCGAAGGCAAGCGCAGGGGTCTCGAGCATCGCGCCCACCTCGATCCGCTCGGGGATCGGGTGCCCCAGAATACGCTCGCGCGCCAGGGCCTTGTCCATTTCGGCACGGGCGGCGGTGAATTCGTCGTGCTGGGCGACGAACGGGAACATCACGGTCAACGGACGTCCCTTCGCGGCGCGGATCAGCGCCTGCAACTGCATGCGCATGACCCCCGGCTTGTCGAGCCCCACGCGCACCGCGCGCCAGCCCATGGCGGGGTTGGGCTCGTCGGTGGGCTTCATGTAGGGCAGCACCTTGTCCGAGCCGATATCGAGGGTGCGGAACACCACGCGCTGCCCCTTGGCGGCGTCCATCACCCGCGCGTAAAGCTCCGACAGCTCGGCCCGTTTGGGCATGTAGTTGCGGATCAGGAACTGCAACTCTGTCCGGAAGAGGCCCACGCCCTCTGCGCCCGAGCTTTCCAGGCTGGGCAGATCGGCCATCAGGCCGGCATTCATCTTGAGCTTGATGCGCGCGCCGCAGCGCGTCACGGCAGGCAGGTCGCGGATCGAGGCGTAGCGTTCCTGCGCCTGCGCCTGCATCGCCATCTTGTCGCGAAACGCGGTGACCACTGTCTCGCTGGGGCGCAGATGGGCGATGCCCTGATCGCCGTCGACAAGCATCAGATCACCGTTGAGCGCCTCGGTCGTGACACGGCCCGCATGGATCACCAGCGGAATGGCGAGCGCGCGGGCGACAATGGCCGCGTGGCTGCCAACCGCGCCCTCTTCCAGCACGATCCCCCGGAGGCTGCGCCCGTAATCCAGCAGCTCCGCAGGGCCGATATTGCGGGCCACGAGGATCGGGTCGGGCGGCATCTCGGCGCCGGTTTCCTGCCCCTGCCCGGTCAGGATGCGCAACAGACGATTGCTGAGGTCGTCGAGATCGTGCAGCCGCTCGCGCAGATACGCATCCCCGACCTGGCCCATGCGGGCACGCGCCGCCGACTGCTCTTTCTCGACCGCGGCCTCGGCCGAAAGCCCGCTGTCGATATTGGCCTCCATCCGGCGCATCCAGCCCTTGGAGTTGGCGAACATGCGGTAGGTCTCGAGCACGTCGAGATGGTCCTTTTCCCCGGCCACCGCCGCATTGAGCATCCGGTCCACACCGACGCGCAAGGTCTCGACCGCGTCGTGCAAACGTTCGAGTTCCTGCGCGGGATCCTCGGCGATCGGATTGGTGACCACCACGCGCGGCTCGTGCAGCCAGACATGCCCCTGCGCGTGGCCTTCCTGTCCGCAGCCGCCGCGAAACATCACGGGCTGGCTGTGCAGCGCGGACATCGCCGCGCCCTCGCCGACAAACGCGCCAAGCTCGGCCATTTCCGCCAGAACCATGGCCACGACCTCGACCGCGTAAACCTCTTCGTCGGAAAAGAGCCGGGCCTGTTTGGACTGCACCACGAGCACGCCCAGCTTTTCCCCAAGCCGCTGGACCAGCACCCCGAGAAAGGACGAATACGCCTCTTCGCCCGTTTCCGCCATGAAGCGAAAGCCGGGCGCGGCGGGGGCGTTGTCGGTGTTGATCACCGCCCCGGTACGCGCGACACGTCCCACCAACCCCTCGCCGAGGCGCATCCGTGTCTGGTGCACGGCCTCGGTCTTGAGCCCCTCGGTCGCGCACAGTTCCAGCGTATCCTCGTCGCGGAACAGGTAGATCGAACAGACCTCGCAATGCATCTCCTCGGCGATCAGCCGGGTGATCTGGTCGAGGCGTGTCTGGCCTCCGGCATCCTCTGCCATGATCGCGCGCAGGCGACCCAGCATCTGGCGGCTGTCGGTCTTGAAGGTGCCGGTCATCCGTGGCGATCTCCCGGGGCCGTTTCAGGGCTGGCCCGGCCATCGCGCGACAGGGCCACGCGCGAGCTCAGGCCGATTTGTCCAGCTCGAAGGCATCATGCAGGGCTTGCACCGCAAGTTCCATGTATTTCCGGTCGATCAGCACGGAAATCTTGATCTCGGAGGTTGCAATGACCTTGATGTTCACACCTTCATCGGACAGCGTCTTGAACATGCGCGCGGCGACACCGGACTGGCTGCGCATGCCGATCCCGACAGCAGAGACCTTGGCCACATCAGTGTCCGCGACAAGGTCACGGTAGTTGATGTCGCCCGCATCCTTTGCCTGCGACAGCGCCTTTTGCGCGCGCGCCACCTGTTCGGTGGGGCACGAAAAGGTCATGTCGGTGCGCCCCTCGTCAGAGATGTTCTGCACGATCATGTCCACGTTCACCCCCGCGTCCGACAGCGGGCCGAAGATGGCGGCGGCGATGCCGGGGCGGTCGGCAACCGAGATCAGGGTCATTTTCGCCTCGTCCCGCGAATAGGCGATACCGTTGACGACGTTCGATTCCATGATTTCCTCCTCGGCGCAGACAAGCGTGCCGGCCTCGTCCGATGGTTCCTCGAAGCTGGACAGCACGCGCAGCTTCACATTGTAGCGCATCGCCAGCTCTACCGACCGGGTCTGCAGCACCTTGGCCCCGAGCGAGGCCAGCTCCAGCATCTCCTCGAACGCGATCCGGTCAAGCTTGCGCGCCTTGGCACTGATCCGGGGATCTGTGGTGTAGACCCCGTCGACATCCGTATAGATATCACAGCGCTCGGCCCCGAAGGCGGCGGCAAAGGCCACCGCGGTGGTGTCGGACCCGCCGCGCCCCAGCGTGGTGATCCGGCCCTCGGGACTGATCCCCTGAAACCCCGCGACCACGGCCACGCGCATGCCTTCGTCGAACTTGGCCGCGATGTTGTCGGGCGGGATCTCCTCGATGCGCGCGGCGGAATGCGAGGAATTGGTCCTCAGCGGCACCTGCCAGCCCTGCCAGCTTCGCGCGGGAATATCCATTTCCTGCAAGGTCAGCGCCATCAGGCCGGCCGTCACGTTCTCGCCCGTGCTGACGACGGCATCATATTCGCGACCGTCGTAAAGTGGCGAAATCTCGCCAACCCAGCCCACAAGCTCGTTGGTCGTGCCCGACATGGCCGAGACGATGACGATCACGTCATACCCCTTGGCCACCTCAACCCCGACACGTTTCGCCACGCGGCGGATTCGGTCGATATTGGCGACCGACGTGCCGCCGAATTTCATCACGAGAACGGGCATGGGGGATGTCCTGAACCTTTGGCCCTCGGGGTGTACGCGTGCGTGCTGCGGCACGCAAGGGGCGCAAAGGCGCGCAAGCCGCGCGATCGCAAGCGCGGGGTTGCGGTCTGCCCCCCGATCAAGCACCGTACGGCGCAATCGCCCCCGCCTGTACCGCGCGGATCAAAAGCGGAAAAGACAATGCGCGTTATCGGAATTTGCCGCTTTTCCTACCCTGCGGAAGGCGGGTTCAAGCGGATGCATGACAGCCTGGCGGCGCGCGAGGCCTATCTTTATGCGCCCGAGCGGATGGAATTGCGTTTTCGGCATTTCGAGTGCCTGACGCTGCCCTCGATCGCGGCACAACAACACGCGGATTTCACCTTTGTCATCGTTGTGGGCGAAAGCCTGCCAGCGCAGTATCGCACACGGCTGCACGATCTGACCGCCCCGGTGCCGCAGATCCGCATCGTCACACAGCCCCCCATGCGCCACCGCACCGCCATGCAACGCGCCATCAAGCAGGAGCTGGGCGAGGACGAGACCGAGTCCATCCAGTTCCGGCTGGACGACGACGACGCGGTGTCGGTCGGCTTTGTCCGCAGCCTGCGCTGGTTCGAGAAGACCACCCGCAGCATGCGCCGCAAATGGCGCAACGTGGCGTTCGAATACAATCGTGGCTACGCAGTGCAGCTTTCCGCGGACGGGATTCTCGCCGAAGAGGTGCAGACACCGTTCTGGGCCTGCGGGCTTGCGGTTCTCTTTCGGCCGGGCGATCCGCGCACGGTGATGAATTACGGCCATCACAAGCTGCACCACGATATGCCTATGATCTCGAATCCGGGGCCGAAGATGTATCTGCGCGCCGTTCACGCCGACAACGACTCGGGCGCGACATACAAGACCCGCGGCTTTCAGCCCCTTGGCGAGGCGGATCGCGGGTTTTTCCGGACTCAGTTCAACGTGGACGAGGACCGAGTGAAAGCTGTCTTCTCTGCGCCTCGCGCGCCCGCCGGCTGACCCGCGCCTCGCGGTAGAGCGTGAAGAGACCCGAGGCCACGACGATCGCGGCGCCGACAAGCGTGACCGTCTGCGGCCAGTCCCCGAACACCAACCAGCCAAGGATCAGCGCCCAGATAAGGCTGGTATAGCGGAAGGGCGCGATGAAGCTGATCTCGCCCACCCGCATCACCATGATCGAGCACAGGTAGCCGCCGATCACCATCACCGCCGCGCCGGTGACAAGGCCAATGGCGCGTCCGTCCAGCGGGGCCCAGTCATCGGTAAGGCTGGCAAGACCAAAGAATATCATGATCGCAAACGACGTGAGCAGCGTCACCAACATCGACGGCACGTCGCGCGACAACCGCCGCGTCGAGAGATCGCGCAGCGTCACAAAGGCCACCGCCGCAAGGCCATAGACCGAATAGACGTTGAACCCTTCGGTGCCCGGCCGCACGATCAGCATCACCCCGATGAAGCCCGCGAGGATGGCCGCCATGCGCTTCCATCCCACCGGCTCGCGGAAGAACAGGGCGGCGGCCAGCGTGATCGTCAGCGGCAGCGCCTGCATGATCGCGCTGATATTGGCGAGCGGCATGTTGAACAACGCCGAGATGAAGAAATAGGCCGAGCCGACCTCGCCCACCATGCGCCAGAAGACCGGCCCCCAGTCCGCGCGCGGCAGGCGCCGGGCAAGCGCGCCCATGCGCCACGCGATCACCGCGACCAGCACGGTGGTCAGCACGCCGCGCAGGAACATCGCCTGGAACAGCGGCACATGCCCCGACAGCCCCTTGATCATCGCGTCGTTGAAGGTGAAGGCCGCCATCGACCCCATCATCAGAAGCGCGCCGGTCAGATTGTCGGAACGGGGCATGGCCTGCCTGCTTTTTGATCATATTTGCCCGCATTAGACGCGGATTACGAGCAGGTGCAAGGGGCGATCAGTCCGCAAGCTCGGCGTGCAACGCCCCGTGCAGGGCCGGATTGGCCGCAAGCACCCCGTCGAGACGCGGATCGGGATTGTTGAACACCAGCCGTCCCGCCCGGCGGTCGGATGTCATCGCTCCGGCTTCCCGCAGGATCAGGTCACCGGCGGCGATATCCCATTCCCAGGACGCGCGCAGGGTCAGCATCGCGTCAAAGCGCCCCTCGGCCACCAGGGCGAGCCGGTAGGCCAGCGAGGGGCGGAAATCGCGCGTCACCAACGGCGCACGCCCGTCGCGCCACCTTTCGGGAGCAAGCGCCGGACGCGACGCCAGCAGCGACGCGCCCCGCGGCTCGGCCCGGTCCGTCACCCGGATCGGCACCTCGTTGAGCGTCGCACCCTGCCCGATCGCCGCAGCATAAAGCTTGTCCAGCATGGGAAGGTAGATGACCGCGGCGGTAACGACCCCCTGCTCGGCCACGGCCAGCGAATGCGCCCAGATGTCGCCCCCGTCGATGAAGGCCCGCGTGCCGTCGATGGGATCGACGATGAACACGCGCTCGAGCCCGAGGCGGGCGGCGCCATCCTCGGTCTCTTCCGACAGCCAGCCATAGTCAGGCCGCGCACCGCGCAGCATTTGGGCCAGCGCCGCATCGACCGCCAGATCGGCCTCTGTGACCGGCCCGGCACCGTCGGGTTTGTCGCGAATCTCGATCGGCGCGCCGATATAGCGGGTGGCGATGCGCCCCGCCTCCTCGGCAGCCTCGATCAGCAGGGGCAGGTCACTCGCCGGCAAGCGTCAGCCCCTCGACCAGAAGCGACGGCACCACGCGGCTGAGATGCGGGCGCCCGTCATTTGCGGGGATGATGCTGCGCAGCATGTCGGGCAGACTGCCGGCGATGGTGCACTCGTTGACAGGATAGGCGATCTCGCCGTTCTCGATCCAGAAGCCCGACGCGCCGCGCGAATAATCCCCGGTGTTCGGGTTGATCGTCGCCCCGATCATCGAGGTCACCAGCAGGCCGGTCCCCATCTCGCGGATCAGGTCGTTGCGGCTGCGCGTGCCTTGCGTCAGGGCCACGTTCCATGTCGCGGGCGATGGCGGGGCGGAGGTGCCGCGCGCGGCATTCGCGGTCGAGCGCATCCCAAGTTTGCGCGCGGTAGCCAGATCAAGCGTCCAGCCTTGCAGCACGCCGTCCTCGACGATGCTGCGCGGGGCCGTCGGCAGCCCTTCGGCGTCGAAGGGGCGCGATCCGGTCGCGCGCGGGCGGTGCGGATCTTCTATCAGCGACAGGTCCTCGGGCAGCACCACCTCGCCCAGCCGGTGCATCAGCCACGACGAGCCCCGCGCCACCGACGCGCCACTGGCCGCCACCAGCAGATGCCCGATCAGCGAGGCCGCGATGCGTTCGTCGAACAGTACGGGATAGGTGCCGGTCCGCGGGCGGCGCGCGTTCAGCCGCGCGGCGGTGCGGTCGCCGGCGATGCGGCCGATTTCGAGTGCGTCGCGCAGATCGGCCGCGAAGACGCGCGAATCCGCGTCGTAATCGCGCTCCATCCCCGTGCCGGTCCCGGCGATCGCCACGCAGCCAAGCCCCGTCTCGGTGCGCGTATAGCCACCCGAAAAGCCGTTGGTCGCGGCGATATGTGCGGTGTTTCGCGAATAAGAGGCCGACGCGGATTGCACCTGGCTGATCCCGTCGACCGCCAGCGCCGCCGCCTCGGCGTCCCGTGCCAGGCGCATCAGGCTGTCGGGCGAGGGTTCGGGGGCCGGGTCGCACAATTCGAGCGCCGCAAGATCCCAGTCCCGCGCGATCTGATCCGGTGCGGCAAGACCGGCACAAGGATCTTCGGGCGCCTCGCGCGCCATCGCCACCGCGCGGGTCGCCAAAGCCGCGATCGTCTCGGGGCGCGTGTCCGAGGCCGAGACATTGGCCTGTCGTCCGCCGATCAACACGCGCAGGCCGATATCGGTGCCCTCTGCGCGTTCGGCCTGTTCGAGTGTCCCGCCCCGCATGTCGACGATAACCGATTCACCCCGGATCGCGATGGCGTCCGCCGTTTGCGCCCCGGCCTTTAGCGCGGCATCGATCAGCGCATGGGAAAGATCGTCAAGCGATTGGGACATGGGCATCTCCGTGTTGCCTGTCGGAGGTAGACCGGCCCACATGACGGTGCAAGGCCGCAGCACAAAAAGACCGCGCATTCCGCATGCGCGGTCCGGCACGTCACGCCTTGATG
The DNA here is from genome assembly GCF_050896375.1 of Roseovarius tibetensis. Classification (NCBI taxonomy): domain Bacteria; kingdom Pseudomonadati; phylum Pseudomonadota; class Alphaproteobacteria; order Rhodobacterales; family Roseobacteraceae; genus Roseovarius; species Roseovarius tibetensis. Next base: position 4,534 of record NZ_JBPBBB010000035.1, on the reverse strand, counting down.
CGTTATTTTAGGCGCTGCCCGTTGGCGAGGACCCGCCCGTCATCGGTGACCTCTATCGTCGAAAGCAACTCATCCTCCGCGTCACCGGGACGGGCGAAAAGGCCCATCATCATGCGCACGCCATCCGCCTGCTGCTGCGGCACGAGGCCCATGTCAATCAGCCTGTCCAGCAGGGCATTGCCCCCCACAAGGCGCAGGTCAAGCGTGCCCTCGGGCGCGGGCGCCCCGCCGAAACTCTCCAGATCGGTCGCATCGAAGGTAAATGCCCCCGCCCCGCTGAGGCTGGCCCCCGCAACGTCCAGTGTCAGTTCGTTGAGGGTCAGGCTCTCCACCTCGCCGGGGGCGGTATCGCGGTTCTCGAGGCGTTCCACCTCTTCGGGATCGAGCAGGTCAAACGACAACCGGCCCGTCCCGCTCAGATCGACCCGCAGCGTGGCGGGATCACGCGGCAGGCGCGCACCGGGATCAATCATCGACCAGATCTGATCGGACATCGTGAACTCTGCCAGTTCAAGGTCCACACCGTAATCCTGCATCACCTCGCTTTCGACCACCGGCATGGTGACATCAAGCGCCATGCGCGCCATGCTCAGATCGACGGGAAACGGAATGTCGCTGGCGTCGAGCACCACGGTCACATCCTCGCCGGCGCCGCCATACCGCAGCCCGTCAGGCCCCATCGACGTGCCAAGGCGACCGCGCGCAGAGCTTCGCGTGCCCTCGATCACGTTGTCGCCCTCGGCGATGCGATAGGTGGATGTGCCGGTCTCGTACTCGATCCGGCTGTCGAACCGGAACCCGTCGCGCAGGGCGCCGGCGATGTCATCGGACGCAAAGCTGTCCGGGACGGTCGCATCGCTGGTGAATGCTATCTGCGCCATCGTGCCGCTCAAGGCCATCGTGCCGCCATCTTCAGGCTCCGTGACATCCACCTCGTAGGTTACGGGTCCCGCGCGCAACTCTTGCCGCATCGCGTGGGATGTGTCTTGCGGCACGCTCCGGCTGTTGCCGGTCATGTCCTCGAGGCGGATCCGGGCGGCGCGGATGTCGGGTGTTTCGTCGCCGGCCTGCAACGCGGTCAACGCCAGCACCAGCGCATCGGCGCTGAACCTGTACGCCATGTCTTCCGGCGTGCCCGACACGTTCACGTCGAGGTTGTCCTGCGCGATCTCCACGGACGCCGTCACCTGCTGCGCCTCGTCATCGGTTGCCGCGATGGCGATCGGCAGGGTGTCGGGCAGCACCACGGAAACGCTGCCATCGCCGTTCTCGACCAATCGCACCTCTCCAAGCCGCATGGACAGGCTGCCATCGGCGTCGGATGGCACCATCTCCAGGACCAGGCTCCGAATGGTCAGGGTGTCGCCAGACCGGCTTGTGTCGCTGGTGACCGTGTACCCGACATCGTCCAGGTAGCCCGTCCAGCCCTGCCAGACCTGATCCGCGGTCAGATCGGCCAAGGCGGCCGACCCGGTGAACCCGACGGCAAGCGACGTGACGGCCACAAGACGGACATACGACATGCGAGACACCTTTTAGACATGAATGGTAGTATCAATGTCGGCGCTCGCAGGAACGGGGTCAAGAGACGATGTGACTGGAACTCGGGGCGCGGCACGGCTATGCAGATCCTGGGATTACACGGCACGGGGGGCAAGCCATGACACTGCAAGGAAAATGCGTTCTGATCACGGGCGCGAGCAAGGGCATCGGCGCCGCCGCGGCGCGGAAATTCGCCGAGGCGGGCGCGAATGTCGCGCTGGTCGCCCGCAATGGTGACGCGATCGCGGATCTGGCCGGCGAGATCGGCCGCAGCGCGGTCGCCATCCCCTGCGATGTCAGTCGCTACTGGGAGATGGAAGCGGCGGTCGCGGCCTGTCACACCGCCTTCGGCCAGCTTGACGTGCTGATCAACAATGCCGGCGTGATAGAGCCGATCGCCCCGCTGAGCGAGGTCGAGCCGGACATCTGGGGCCATGCCATCGACATCAATCTCAAGGGCGTCTTCAACGGCATGCGCGCCGCCCTGCCCGGCATGATCGCGCGCGGATCGGGGACCATCCTGACGGTCAGTTCCGGCGCCGCGCATAATGCACTGGAAGGCTGGAGCGCGTATTGCAGCTCCAAGGCCGGCGCGGCGATGCTGACCCGCTGCGCCGATCACGAGGCGCGGCCGGCAGGTATCCGCGTGATGGGCCTGTCGCCGGGCACCGTCGCGACGGACATGCAGCGCGAGATCAAGCAAAGCGGCGTCAACCCGGTCAGCGCCCTCGACTGGTCCGATCACATCCCGCCCGACTGGCCCGCGAAAACGCTCGTCTGGATGTGCGGCACGGACGCGGACGAATATATCGGGCACGAAATCTCGCTGCGTGACGAGGCTGTCCGCCACCGCGTGGGGCTGTCGTGATCTCGCTGACGCAAGAGGACGGGCTCTGGCTTGTCACGCTCGATCGGCCCGACAAGGCCAACGCGCTGACCGAAGGCATGCTGACCGAACTGGCCGAGATCGCCGAGGCCGCGGTGCAGGCGCGCGCGCTCATCCTGACCGGCGCGGGCAAGGTCTTCTCCGCCGGGGCCGACCTCGAGGCCGCGCGCGCAGGCCTCGCCAAAAGCCCGGCATGGGAGCGTCTGTCGGGCGCCATTGCCGCCCTGCCGGGGCTGAGCATCGCCGCGCTCAACGGCACGGTGGCGGGCGGTGCCATGGGGATGGTGCTGGCCTGCGATCTGCGCATCGCCGCCGAGGGGGCCAAGGCGTTCTACCCGGTGATGAAGCTCGGGTTCCTGCCGCAACCCAGCGATCCGGGGCGGCTCGCGGCGCTTGTCGGGCCGGCGCGGGCCAAGATGATCCTGATGGCGGGTGCCAAGGCCACCACCGCAGAGGCATATGACTGGGGCCTATTCGACCGCGTCGTGCCCCCGGATATGGTCGTGCCCACGGCCCGCGACCTCGCGGCGGACTGCCTCGCCGCAACGCCCGAGCATGCCCGCGCACTCAAGACCATGTGTCATTCCCCGAAACCTTGACCGCCTCCAGCCACATCCCCCCCGGCGCGCTTGTCATCGGGGCCGGGCCTGCGGGGCTCATGGCGGCGCGGGAATTGGTGCGGGCGGGGCTGCGGGTCACGGTGGCCGAAGCGAAACCGTCGGTGGGCCGCAAGTTCCTGATGGCCGGAAAATCCGGATTGAACCTGACCAAGGTCGAGCCGTTCGAGGATGTCCTGTGCGCCTACGGCACACGCGCCGACGCTCTGCGCCCGATGCTCGAGGCGTTCGGGCCGGACGCGGTGCAAAACTGGGCGCGCGAGCACGGACAGGAGGTGTTCACCGGATCGACCGGGCGCGTCTTTCCCAAGGCCATGAAAGCCTCGCCCCTTCTGCGCAACGTCCTGAACGAATTGAGGGGCTTGGGCGTCACGATCCAGACCCGCTGGCGCTGGACCGACTGGCATGAGGGTGCGGTTTTCGACACGCCCAAAGGGCCGCACACCGTCGCGTCGGACGTCACCGTGCTGGCCTGCGGCGGGGCAAGCTGGGCGCGGCTGGGGTCGGACGGGGCCTGGACGGCGCATGTCGCGCCAGAGGCGGTTGCGCCGTTCAAACCGGCCAATCTGGGGTTCGACGTGCACTGGTCCGTGCATATGGCGCGGCACTTCGGTCAGGCGGTCAAGGACGTGGAATTGCAGGCTGGAAACCTGCGGTCACGCGGAGAATTCATCATATCTTCCAACGGCTTGGAAGGCGGCGGGATCTACGAGGTCAGCGCGGCGTTGCGAGAGGGCGCCGCTTTAACCGTTGACCTGTCGCCGCATATGGATCGCGACCGGATCGCGGAGCGATTGGCGCGGGCGAAACGAGGCGACAGCCTGCCGAACAAGCTGCGCAAGGCGTTGCGGCTGGACCCGGTCAAGCGCGCGCTGGTCATGGAGTTCGGACGCGAGGCGACGGATTTGCCGAGCGTCATCAAGTGCTTACCCATCCCCCTGACCGGCCCGCGCCCGATGGATGAGGCGATCTCGACGGGGGGTGGGCTGCGATTCGAGGCGCTGGATGCGGGGCTGATGTTGCGGGACCGTCCGGGGGTGTTCGCGGCCGGCGAGATGCTGGACTGGGAGGCGCCGACGGGCGGCTACCTGCTAACCGCCTGTTTTGCAACGGGTTTCTGGGCCGGGCGGAGTGCGGCCCGCTACGCCCTGACGCAAGACACCCCGCCGCCGCCCTGACCAACACCCACGGTGTACGGGCTGTACGTTTCGTACGCGGGTTGTGTACGCAGTTTTGGTGGCTTGGGCCGTGCCGCGCGGTCGGCGGGCCGCGGACTGGCGATGAACGGTCATTATGCGGCGCTTTATTTCCCCCAAATCCGAGAAAGATCGGAGCGGGGCACCGCCGGATGTAACCTCAGTCGCCAGCGCCGGATACCGCGCGCCACACTACTCGCACCAAAGACCAGAGACCTTCTTTGGTTGCCGCCCGTGATGCAAGAACCTTCTGACATTATTGGCGTGTGATCGAGTGCGGTCTTCTTTCAGGC
>NZ_JBPBBB010000034.1:0-30248 GCF_050896375.1 Roseovarius tibetensis | reverse complement strand
GATCAGGGATGCGCCCCCGAAAAGGTCGCGCTGTACCACCATCTTGTAGAAGCGCCGCATATTTTTCGTCGGGTCCTTCCGGCGAAGATGCATACGGTCAGGGAAAATCTCGAGTTGCATAAAACCACTATATCTTGTGCATAAGACTACTATCAACATAAAATCGACACTGCACTCCAGTCTGCCCAGGCGTCACGCTCGGTTACCTGAAGGCGGCTCTTGACCAGAAGATATTTGAGCCACGCCGATTTGACGGATACAACGTGACCTGCTTCGAGGCTCATAGCCATGTTCTTGGGAAGGAACGCACGGATGACGAATGCGCCAAGCTTGTCCGACGCTGAGATAGACGAGATCAACACCTTCCTCGCGCGAGTCAATGGCGGTGCTATTCCAGACGCGGAAGCGTTGGACGGGTTCTTTGTCGCCTTGGCCTGTACCATCGATATGGTCATGCCGAGTGAATACATGGAGTTTCTCCAGGCAGGCGCAACGTCTGACGGAGACCTGGTCTTTGACAATATGACCGAAGCGAAACGCTTCATGGAATTGATCACGCAGCATTCCAACCATGTTAATGCCAAGCTGGAAGCCTCGACCCGGGCTCTGAAATCCGATCCCAACTCACTGATGTCGTTAGATATTTTTGAGCCGATTCTGCTTCCCGACACGAATGGCGACTTCTTGGGGAACAACTGGGCGAACGGTTTCTTGCAAGGTACCGAGATTCGTCGGTCTCAATGGGTGGATCTGGCGCAGGACGAGGATCATGGTGGGCCGATGATACCCATCTGGGCGCTTGCTTACGAAAACCACCCCGACCCCAAAATGCGGCCTTACACGGAGCCGATGTCCAGCGAGAGACGGGAAGATCTCCTAGCCGGGCTCATGGCGTCCGCAATACAACTGCACCACCACTTTCATGAACGCCAGAAAACCGCACCTGTCTTGGGAACGGGGACCTTCACACGGTCAGCGCAGAAAACGGGGCGAAACGAGCCCTGCCCCTGCGGCTCTGGCAAGAAGTTTAAACAATGCTGTGGTCGTCAGCGGCTGCTGCACTGAGTGCCGGCGGAAGCCGGAGGGCGGGCCATGTGGCCTTCTTTTTTGCTGAGACTGCGGCCTGGCGTCAAAACAAGCCGACGGTTGTCGCCCGGGGTTGGCTCGGCGACAAGGCAGCCATCATGCGCCATCTAAGTCGTCGTGGTAGACCAGCGCTGGAAGCATAATTCTCGCCGCCTCCTGACGGTCGAGGGGCGCTCGCAGATATACGCGGGTCATTCGAAGATCCGTTCTGGGCTGAAAGTAGAGCCTACAGACTGTAACCAAACTGGTGGAGCAACAAATCGAGGAGAACTTCAATCAAAGTATGCTTTCACATCCCATGATTTCAAATGATGTCATGTGATGGCATGTGATGTGACATCATTTGAAATCAGTTGACAACACATCTTGCCAGTGTGCTTAGTACCGAAGACAGAGTATCGGGCGGAGAACCAAGAATGCCGGTCATCTCATTCGCTAACAGCAAAGGCGGTTCGGGTAAGTCGACTTCGGCACTGATCATCGCTTGCGAGCTCGCTGAGGCTGCAGATGTAATATTGATTGATGCAGATCCGAGACGGCCACTGGCAGCCTGGGCGCAACTATCCGATCCGCCGGAGCGACTACGGGTCATATCTTCAGGCGGCGAACGCACAATTCAAGACGAGATCGACGAAGCGGCAGCAAAAGTGCCCTTTGTGCTTGTTGACCTTGAAGGAATGGCATCACAACTGGCTACCTTTGCGATGTCTGCGTCCGATCTGGTGATTGTTCCAGCGCAAGAGCAGCATCAAGATGCACAAGCGGCTATCGACACCCTCGGTGCCGTGAAGCGGGCAGGGAGGGCAGCACGACGGGAGATCCCGGCAGCAGTGCTCCTGACCAGAACGCGTGCTGCGGTGAAATCGCGAACGGCCAGACACATCGGTGAGCAACTGAGGAGCCAGGCGGGAATCCTCGTAATCGGACCTGAACTTGTTGAACGCGACGCATTTGCCGCCTTGTTCAGTTCCGGTGGTGGACTTCGACAGCTCGATCCGCAGGAGGTGAACGGCATCGACAAGGCTGTCGCGAATGCCTCCGCCATTTCTAGCGAAATCATAGAAATACTTCGAAATAAAGAGAGGGCTACATCATGACCAGAAAGGGCCTGAATCTCGAAAGTCTCAACGACTTTCAGCCAAAGCGGCAACAGGCGTCTCAGGATACAGAGAGCGTGGTAAATGATCCCGGCATGGGCTGGTCCCGACGCGAAGCACCCAGAGAGAGCCAGTTCACCATACGCGCCCGCGTCGACACAATCGAGCGCTTCAAACAGCTGTGTCGGCCGCCCGGCGGGGGACGGTTCACTTATGGCGAGATGCTTGAACGATTGATGGACAAGGCTGAGGGTCGAGACTGATGGTGCAGCCCTTTCAGTCCATGATGCAGGAGTGAGCGGGATGAGCACTCAAAAGGAGCAACTCGACCTGTTTGTTGCGCTCGTCGGCGATGTCCCGCTACGCGATGATAGGGAAATGATGAGCGCCCCGATGGTTTCCATTGCAAAAAGGGGCCAAGAGAGGATCGAATGGCAAGGTCCATCAGGCCAGCAAGTCTTCATCACCTCGACCTCTGACGACGGAATAGCAACCATCTGGGATTTCGATGTCGTGATCTGGGCGATCAGCCAGCTTAACGCTGCAGTTGAACGAGGAGAAACGCCGTCTCCTATCATCACCTTCCGCCCCTACGATCTAATGAAGTCAATCGGCTGGTGCGACAGCATGGGCAGGGTCGGAGGTCGAGATTATGAGCGTTTCAAAGGAGCGGTCAGCCGTCTACGCGCAACCCGAATTCGGACATCGCTACGCCGTCGCGGAAAAGAGCGATTCGAAGACTTCAACCTTCTCAGCGAATTCCTGCTTGATGAAAAGGACGGCCGACCGCTCGGCGCACGCATGACCGTGCCTGCTTGGATCTACAGCGCCGTCACTGAGAGTCGGCGTGACGTCCTGTCGATCACCCCGCTGTATTTTGAGCTAACTTCCGGTATCGACCGTTTTCTATATCGACTTGCCCGACGTCACGCTGGCAACGGTCTCGACAACCCGGATGGCTGGGTTTTCTCATTTCGCGATCTTCACAAGCGGTCCGGCAGTTCGATGAGATATGCTGATTTCGCAAAAGCACTGCGAAGAGCCCGCGAGAAACAAGCCATACCGACATACGAGCTAATCGAGGAACGCGGTGCAAACGGCGATCCGCTCATGCGCATGCGCTTCAGAAGACTTCTTCTGTGATCAGGTTGCTGCTCCTCGCTGACACCAACCGATATTTACTCCACATACCGCAAGCAAGCATGGCACGGGTTTTTACTCCCTCAGGCCTCACAGCCGTAACACGGGTTTTTACTCCCCCATGCCTCGCACCCGAAGCACGGGTTTTTATTCCCCTCTTACACGGGTGATCATTCCCCGAATCACGGGTTATCGTTCCCCGAAGGTTCCCATAACCACTTGATGTAAATAATTAAAATTTCGCTTCGATTCGGCTTAACTCTTATAACAATCTTTATAACGAATATCGGTTGCCCTGGTTCTCGCGAACCCGACTGCGTTCGCCGTGCACAACACCACAACTACGGTCACCATGTTTCTTCTTTTCACCTGTTGACGCGGCAGGCGACGCGCATGTCGTCTTGCATATATTACACCAGCGGCGACACCTTCCGGCGATGGTCTACTACGACGACCTGGAGGGCGTGTGATTGCCCCCGTGTCGTCAAGTCAAGTGCACCAAAAACAGGTTGCCGAGGGCGAACACCGCTGATCGACGAGGGGCTATGTGATCATCCGGCATGGAACAGCTATCATGAGGACAAGGAACAAGCGTCCACCCAGGCGCGAAATCTGAACATACTTGTCCAGCCTCTAGACACACATGACCCTACGAATGACACAGATGTCACTGCCTGACACCACACATGTCACCAGTGATTAGTGTTTTTGAACGATATCCCCGTGGTTCTCATCTCAGTATCGACCGCCTCTTGGCTCAGTCACCCTTCCGAGCTGAGGTGAGTGGTAGGGGCACGCTTTTCTTTCACCCAAGATCTGATTGCTTGATAGGGTAATTTTCATTACCACTTGTTAGAGAAGGAGCCGCATCATGTCGAACCAGCCCACCGAGAAGGACCCGCTGGACGAGATGGTGAACCTTAACTTCCGCGTGTCAGAGCGAGAGCGCCGAGCGTTCAAGCCATGGTGCGCCGTGAACGGCATGACCCAAACCGAGGGGTTCCGGGCTGGCTTTGAGCTTCTGAAGCAAAAGCGCCAAGAAACATGACCGAGGCGGCGGCGCTACCGTGGTGGACGGCAAGCAGGTCGAGTTCCGGGGTGATGTCATGAGCTTCAACGAGTGGGGCTGCAAGGCGACCGGCTGGACCACGATCCAGATCTACAAGTGGGCGGTTCTGCCCGACGGGCGGCTGCTCGATGAATTGCGCGGCGATCCGCTGCAGAACGAGACCGGGTAAGCACACAGATCCGCTGCGCCCAGTGCCACATCCGTCTCATCGAGTACGACAAGGCAAGTTGATGCAACTGACTCATTGCGGAGATAGGCGACGACGCGGCAGTGTGCCAGGGAAGGGATGCCAGGTATTTTTGTTGCCGGATTGGGGGCGTTGCCGGAGCGACGACACCGGTCGGTGTGTCGCAGCAGCGCGCGAAAGCGCTTTGACGCTATATGTCAGATTCTGCTATGATCGTGCATATAAAGGAGAAACCCATGCCCAATGTTCATCTGACTGACCCCATGCAGGAATATGTGCAAGGGCAGATCAAGTCTGGTGCATACGCCAACACAAGCGAGGTTGTGCGTGCTGGTATTCGTCTCTTGATGGAAAAGGATGGTGCACGTCAGTTCTACGCGCTGAAGGCTGACCTCGAGGATGCCGCGGCGGCGGCGGAAGCAGGCGGCTTCTCTGACTTTGACCCCAAAGCCTTCGAGCCCGACGCCTACACGTCATAACTTTGTATGACGCTGAAGCTCTCCCACCTGGCGCGACAAGATCTCGAGGACATCCGCACCTTCACCGTCGAAAGGTGGGGCAGGGCGCAATGGCTCGACTACTACCGTGGCTTGGTGGACACGTTCGAGATGATCAAGGCCCACCCGATGTCGGGGCGCCGTCGCGACCTCTTCCGGAAGGGAATACGCTCGGTCAAATACGGCCGACACGTCGTCTTCTTTTCGCCCGTTGAGGCGGCCTTGCGACCCGATCCACACACATTCGAGCGTTCCAGTGATCGTAGAGCAACTTGGAATAAAAATCACTTGATCTCGTGGTGTAATCAGGCACCCTGCAATCAAACAGCAGGCCACTCGGGGATGTCGGAATGTATGTCAAAAAAGCGCGTGAAACAAGGAAGCGTCAACTGGAGGGCCTATCGACTGGGGCTAGTCGCCCGTTGAGCACTTTGCATTGATCGTCAACCTATAAACGCTAGCAAGAAATCGTTCGTTTGGAGAAACAATGTTCATTGTCCGTTCTGTATACTATACGTTGGTACTGCTTTGCATTGGGATTTCCTTATTCTTAACCTATTATGGATTCGAACGGACATTTGGCCCACTTACTCCGTACTTTACAGCTGTAATCGGCTTGCTTTTATTTGCAGCGGACTATTTAATCCAACGAAATCGAGAGCAGGGTTTGCCGTGGGCACCTGCTTTCTTGCTTTTCCTGATGGCCGCGACATTCTCTAGTGTCAGTAATTTTAATTATCTCTATACCAACTTCATGACTAGCGATGTTTTGGCTTCGACCGTGCGTGAGCAGTATCGTGTTTTCTCGGATGATCTAACCACAACAAAGGCACGTTTGTTGGCCATTGACGCTGTCACCGAAGAAACGGATAGGCGCGCCAACATTGAAACCGAATTGGAGCAAATGTGGACACAGATGAACGACCCGGGGCGGCCGGGCTGTGGCGAGCGATGTGCGGGGCACATTCAGGCTATCAATACTCTACTTGGTATTGAAGTGACGGACCTTCGGCGGCCTGGACCATCGTCGTCTGTTGCGGAACGCAAAGAGTATTACGAGTCATTCAGAGGACTGGTGCAAGAGGCCCAAGGAAATTCAAGTATAACAGGACCCTACCACGAAGTTCGTGCAGTTATCAGCCAAATAGATGAGAGGTTGGCTTTCTACGGAAACGCAGATGATGCACTGCGCGCTGGCGCGGATTTAACTGTACTTTCGAAATTGTCAGAGGATAGTGAGCAAATCGAACGGGACGCAAATGCAGTGCTGCCGCCCAGTGAGACAGTTCAGCACGAATATATCGACCCGACACTCGGCCGTTTGGGTGAAATCGTTTACAGTCTCAATAACGGCTTCGTAGAAGTGCCGAATCTTAGCGTTACGATCATGGCGTTTATTCTTTCAATCACGGTCGACTTCGTTCCAATTCTCTTTGCACTAGTAGCTTTTCGCCCAGGCGATAGTATTACTATGGACATGTCTGATGACGAACCTGATATATTAGATCGTGAGTTCTGATCATGAGTGGTGATGAAAAAAACTCGGAGGAACCGGGAATGGCCCAAACAACCGCGAGCTATAATTGGCCGCGCTCTCCTGAGCCCGAGGTCGTCAAGCCATCCGACTCCGATCCCGTTGAGGAGCACGATCCGTTCTCTGAGTTAGTGGGCAGTGGGGGCAGTGAAGCGGCATTTACCGCTCAAGATGCCCAGAGCCGGCGTGGAAACTACTTGGTTCCGTTTGGTCTTCCCGGATCGGGGAAAACAACTTTTCTGGCCTCTTTGTTCAAATACATTGATGAAGCAGAACATCTGTCCAACCAGATCGTAATTCCTGAGCGTCGTAAGGTTCCTAACTACGCCGGTCAAGCAATGTTGAATCAATGGCAACGCGTCTTTAACTCAGGTCGGTTTTTAGGCGCCACAAATCTCGGTGATGAGGCTATCCGAGAGCTTTCGTATGAAGTAACCCCACTAAAGGGGCAAAAAACACGTCTAAGTTTCAGTGTGATTGAAGTTTCAGGCGAGGATTTGGTGAATGTAGTAGCTAAGGAGGGCAGCGATCCAAAGTTACCAGATGCCATCGACGCCTTGTTCAAAAACACTAAGCTTCGGATCACGATTGTCTTGATTGTTCACCCCAATCAGCTTGAAAACGATTTGCTTTTCAACAACTTGTTCACTTGGCTGAATCGCAACATAAAGCACCGTTTGCAAACTTTCTCGCTGGCGATTCTTATCGCTAACCCGCACCTTGCGCTAAAACGTCTGCATAGGCGTAGGCCCGATACTGCTGGGCAAAATAAGCTCTCTGGTAATATATCAAAAATCTACTTAAAAGAGTTCGCTCCAAAAACGTCGGCGTTATTCAACTCTTGGAACAAAAAAAAGCGTGCAATTGTTCCGCTCCATGTGGGGGATATAAAAACATATTATGAAGATGAGATGCCCTACGAAAGGATTGTTCGGTTCGACACAACTAATTCTGCGCAAGTGTTTGCTTGGATATATAAACAGTTCACTGGGAGAAGACTCGGAGCTACATTTATGCAGCGAGTCCTTCGAAAGCTAAATAGTTAAGAAATGGATGGCATGAAACCATCAGCCATAACAGGGGAAGCTGTTTTCACATCCTACGATGGATTGCGTGCCGAAGCGAACGGAATTCTGAGTTTTCTGACATTCGACAGGAAACCATTGGAGATGCGATCTGAGCGGATCTTGTCAGCTCTTATGCCTGAAGTATCAGGTGACAGCGCAATTTTTTTGCAATGGCTTATGGTTCAGGGAGAGAACCAGTTCTTGATTGGTCTTGTGCGTAAGATTACCGACTTTAACAAGCGCCCTGGTATTATTGGGGCTTGCATTAGCATGCCCGAAACCAGTCAAAATCTTGAACATTCGATGACATATATTTTAGATTATCTCTTTCCATTAATCGAAAATGCAACCACTGATCGGTGGGCCGGCAAGCCCTTACCGGAACAACTGGGTTTGTTAAACAATGTTCCAAAACGAGAAGTGAAAGTGGAGTATCAATTTAAGAAAGAGACAAAGCTTTTGCATCAGGACGAAGCGTCTACAGTTAAAACTGACGAAGCAATTCAAACAGGAATTGACTTGATTGGGACCTCTAAGAAAATCGGTCGGGTCATACTTCTTCCGACGCAGACAAGAGGTACCAAACCTGTGGATCGGCAATTTGTAGAGTCTGTTCACGCTGAAGTGGAGCAATTGCGTGCGCAGGCGGAGAGAACTCGCCAGCAGACCCCGGCTACAAGGCGCCAGACTAGCATTCCGTCGACGAGCCCGGAGGAGGCAGTGCAGACGCTGATCCGACAAGAAAACCATACAATGAAGATGGAAAAAGCTTCGGGGTTGAGCCGTAAGCCTGAGAGTTCTGAGAACTCGCCGCGCAAACCATCTAGCATGGCCGAAGTGTTGCGTAGGCAAGAGAACTTGGACCAGCGTCTTGCACGAATTGAAAAGAAGCTAGCAATCAAACGACAGGGTCAAAATCCTAAAGGATTACCGATTGATCGGTCGCTTTATGAACAACATGAAAAGGCTAACCGGCACAATGTTGTAGTTCTAGCCGTTGGTGCGGTCTTGACCGTAATGTTAATTGTGTTGTTGGCCATTTGGTTATTTATGGGTAGTACCAAACCAACGTTCGAACGTGAGATTAAATCAACGCAAAAAATAGAAGCTGACGCATCTTCAACCGCAACAGTAGAATCTGAAGCTGAGGACCCCGAAACCGTTGATGTGCTGCCCAACATAAATTGTGAAAACCCGCAAAGTTTCGCCGATCAAACGGTATGTGAAAAGCCAACCGTATCACGGCAATAATGCTTCAAACTTCAGTCGAAAAATACCGGCAATGAAAGTAAAAAGCATTTGAAAATAACTACTTAGTAGATATGTCCCTTCTCAATCTGTGTGGGTTGCCGGGCTCACCGAGGCTTGAGCGGGCGCTACATTTTGTGCGCCCGGTAGGCGCGTCCGGCGCGTAGACCTCAACCATCGCAGCCGGGGGCCGCGCCGGGCATCTTCGAGAACAACGCGGTCCGGACCCCGCACTTCTATGATCAGGCGTATGACGAGGTTCGCCTGTTCACCCGGGCGATGAAGGCCCGCCAGAAGGGGACGGGGTTCCTCGGGAACCTGATGATGCAGAGAATCTGCTCCTCGGTGGCCGCCGGGGCGGCGACCGCCGAGAAGATGCTGGCGCGGCGCCGTGAGGGTTTGCAGCCCGAGGAGGCCGACGATCCGGACCTGCTGGAGGCGATCGAGGAGATGGGGGCGGAAGCCTATGCGGCCACGGTCGACGAGGAGGCGCGCCACCTTGAACGGATTCTGCAGATCCTCGGCGGCGCGCAGATCGAGGATCCCAAGGGGCGCGCCGTCCTGCATTACCTCGGTGAGGCCGGATGGCTGGAGCTTGGCACGATCATCTTCTCGCAATACTACGACACCGCGCGGTGGACAGGTGAGATGATCAGCGCGAAGTATCCTGAGGAGCCTGTCGCGGTCTACGCCGGGGTCGGTAAATCCGGGGTCCTTCTTGACGGGGAATGGCGCAGCGTGGACCGCGAGGCGATCAAGGCCGGGGTCAAGGAGCGCCAGCTTCGCGTCGTATGCGCCACGGACGCAGCCTGCGAGGGGCTCAACCTCCAGACCCTGGGCGCGCTCATCAACGTGGATCTGCCCTGGAACCCGTCCCGGCTCGAACAGCGGATCGGCCGGATCAAGCGCTATGGCCAGCAGCGCCGCGAGGTCGATATGGCGAACCTCGTCTACCAGGGAACCCTTGATGAGCGGGTTTATCAGCGCCTCTCCGAGAGGATGCAGGACCGGTACGACATCCTCGGTTCCCTGCCGGACACGATCGAGAGCGACTGGATCGAGGACATCGAAAAGGTCGAGGAGGAGCTGCGCAATTTCACCAGGCCGGAGAGCCCGGCGGACGTGTTCAGCCTGCGGTATGGCGACTTTCTCGACCTGGATGAGGGGGAGAAGGGCTGGGAGGTCTGGACAAAGGTCGTGGCGCGGCGAGATATCGAGGAGCGGTTGATGCAGCCTTGGAGCGCTAAGGGAACCCATATCAGAGAGTGAACATGTACGGCTTTAGAACATTGGACGACGATGATCCGGTTTTGGACAGCTCTCCGCTGATGCGCGCTCTGGACTTTTTACAGGCGAAACTTGAGGCCGAACCAAAAGGGATACCCCTGACCAAGACCAAGGCGCTACGACGAGCCATGGTTGCCGAGGCCATAACGAAGATTCAGTGGCCCGACTGGACAGAGCAGGAGATCTATCACGGGTTCATGCCCATCAAGGTCGCCGATGAATATCATTTCCAGCCGTTCTGGATCTTGCACCACATCCTTCTGGAGATGAAGCTGCTCCGGCACTATCGCGGCCGACTGTTGTTTTCCAAGGCAGGGTCACGTCTGTTCACCAGCCGGTTCAACGCATTTGATGTCATCGCGAAAGAAGTCGTGTTCCATTCCCCATATTTCGAGATTTCGCGGATGAGAGGCGATATCATTGGTTCATGGGACATCTGGTTGAACGTCATTGATATCGAGGCGCAGCAAGGGGTGTCTGGCAAGGACCTGACGGAAGTTCTGTATGGACCGTCCGAGAGTGATGGCCCTTTCGATCCCCGAACCAGTGCGCTGTACGATGGCGTGCTGAAACCGCTTGTCTGGGCCGGTCTGCTCGATGAAAACCGGCAGCTTGGCCGTAAGCTTTCCGAGCGCGTTTACACGGTGACGTCGTTATGGAACCGGTACCTTCAACTGGACCCTAAACCGGTGCGTCTTCGGGTCGTGCATTAGGTTTGGGCAGGTACGCTGGCGGAAACGCGAACCAAGATGGGGGCACGGGTAATGCGAACCTTCCCGCCGTTCGCTGCAGGTACAGAATGGGCTCATCACCCGAGCGGCGGCTGTGCGCAGGGAGGGGGCTTTGCAAAGTTGGGCCGACTTTCCGACTGCGGTCATTCGTGTAGCTTCATGAAGGTCGAGCGCAGAAATGCCAACAAAAGGCGGCTCAAAGGTCTGTCATGTGAAGGTCAAGACCGCCCCATCAACCTTCCAAAAGCGCTCTATGGTGCCTCAGTGGCCTTCAATGTCAGCGCCTCACCCCTGTCAGAGTGAGAAAACTTGAAAACAGGTACAAAATCGGCCAACGTCGCCTAAAGATAGCATTGATTCGGAAAAATCAGTTTATGATTTTTGCCTATGATAATTCCGGGACCCTGAAATAAATGAGATCGAAATGCGCCTTGATTTTATTGGAACACACTTTTCGAACATAGCTTTTGGTGCGATCGCGGCATTCGTTCTGGTTGGTTGTGGAAACGGTCAGAGCGTCGATACACTCGACGGTCTGACTACAAGCAGTGGATTTGACGGCAGCTATAGAAAACCTATCAACCTGAACTATCCGAGTCAGACGCGGTTTCTTGCATCAAACGGTCTGCTACCAATGAACGGGCCCGGTGATACTTGTTTGGCCAGTGGTTTTCGCCCAGCGAGCGGGATCATTTGTTTCAGCCCCTCCGGGAAAACTGAGGTTTCAGTGCGCCGATTTAAATTCAGTGGTACATATGACGACCTCAAAAAAGTGCGGGATAGGCTTCAAAAACTACAAGTAAATATCATCGAACTTGCCGCTTTGGACGCGTCCACGCCGCAGGAAGAAGAAACGCCGCAGGAAAAGGCGGATATTGCGTCAAGAACGAAAGAACTTAAGGCGGAGGTGGAACAAGTTGGCGGCGAGCTTGCGGCAAACAATTTCTTCATTTTCCGCTGGAAAGCGGCGGATCAAGCCGGCGGCGGCGGCACTGTAGGGTCGACGCTAAGCAGCAGAGCGGGAACGCAGCAAGAGGAATCCGGTCTTGTGATCGTTGGTGGCGTAACAGTGGCAAGTCTTCGGCTTGGCCTTGAAGACGCCGGAGAGGATCTCAAAGACTACCCCAAGGCCACCAAGATCGCGACCTACACGATGGGGGCCGAGAACCTCTTGTATTTCTCTAGCGCCAGCCTAAGCGCGGCTCTCAAGGCAAAACTAGATGGCAGTCTTGAGGACATACAGGACATCTCGCCGTCGACTAAAGCCGTCATTGATGCATATGCGTCCCTCGGGCGCGCCTATGAAACACAAGGGGCATTTTCAGCTACCAGTGTGGAAAGCCTGCCATTGTCTGACTACAACGAAAAATATGGCAGTCAGCATGTTTTTTATTCCACGATGACCGAT
Organism: Roseovarius tibetensis; assembly: GCF_050896375.1. Taxonomy (NCBI): domain Bacteria; kingdom Pseudomonadati; phylum Pseudomonadota; class Alphaproteobacteria; order Rhodobacterales; family Roseobacteraceae; genus Roseovarius; species Roseovarius tibetensis. The sequence continues at coordinate 17,897 of NZ_JBPBBB010000034.1, read as the reverse complement.
GTCGAGACGCTTTTGGGTTCGCTCAGGAAATAGGGTTTGCGGCCGTGCTGTGGCGGCAGGATCAGGCACCGTGGTCAGCAACGAGGGGTAGAGAGCGGCAGCCCAACTCGTGAGCCACGCACTAAATGTCAGCTTTCGAAAATTCGAGCCAAAGCGGTCGGTCCGCTCCGGGCTGGGACCGGCAATTTGTGAAACTGCAGCTGAAGGACTATTCTGGGGCAGTGAGCGCGGTCTATCATGTTCCGAACCGCCGCCCATACGATGAGCGACACTTCGCATGTCGACAGCAGTGTGGCGCATCGCTGGATAACCTCGGCACCCGTCGGACACCTTCGATAAGCCGCAGAAGCATGGACAAGACGTGAAATTCCGAAGCATTCGAGGCACACAAAAAATCTTTTTTTGTCTGCCTCTTGAACGGGAAAATTTGGACCCAATATATTTAAGTGTAATTCCTATGTAGTTCAACTAGAATTAAGCTGTAGATTATCTATAATTCTAACTCTAAGTTAACCTATAGAAGATCTACATTGTTTTTTCTTGGTGTTATACCTCGATATCAAACCCCAAAAAAATGGATGCAAGGGTTATACGCAGGGCGTTCAGTTCTACTCTGGCTCATCATTTCTTTAAATTGTTCCAGATCACACCGATTACACCTGCGATCATAACTGCGGCAAAGATATAGAGCAGTCCTGTAGGGTCAGACTTACATCCGTACTTGGGATGAAGATATTGCCCATCACCACAAGGATTGAGAGAGCACCCTGCAAGTATTGGTGCGCTGAGAAATAGGAAAACTTTAGCCGTACTTATTCTGATGGAGTCGGGCATTCATTTTCCTGGGATTTGTTTGATTTCGCGGAGACCGAATTCACGAATCTTGTCACCATCATGCGTTGATCTTGGTTCGTCGAGCGAAAGGCCGTAGTGAGTGCTTCAGCAATAGCTTGCATGAGGCAAGCGTGATCGAGCACCGGCAGGCTCAAGCGATCGGTATCGCCCACCCGAGTACCGTCGGCAGTCGAGGGCATGGCCATTGGAAATGACAATGGCGCCGATGTCGACCAGCTGACCGTCATCATCGATGAAGCATGTACCGACCCAACGGTCGTAGGTTCTGTCGCCGGTCAGATCGCAGATCACTGTCCGACCACGCAGAAGCCGCTTCATGAACTTCTTGGCATCGCGACCGTAACCATTCGATGTCTCCGGTGCGTCGACGCCTTCTAGACGCACAGGTGTGCCTGCGACCACGACGGTGTCCGCATCACGAACACGGGCTGTTCCGGTGACTTCCCTCGCCTCCGCTGCCGCGGAGATAACGCACGTGGCTATCACGCAGATCGCCAAGGTCTGTTTCAGCATTGCGACTTCCTCGATTGCATAGGATCCCCTCAGCTTTGCGCATTCCGACAACATGCGACCATCCGGTCCGGGCCTTTCCCTAACTTTACTGCGCAGGCAAAAGAGTGCAATCAAATAAAACCTATACGATTGCAAATCAGCTTTCCTCGACTTCTACTGACATAAAATACCATGGACTTGAGTAACGCACTCGTTTCATTTCTCTTTCGTTAAAACAAATACTTTCGTGCGTGGCGATCAAACGTTTACCACAGCGGACCATATTCCAAGTCACTACGGATTGGTACGAGAAGTCGTTATCATAGTACGTAGCGCAAAACTCACCTTCGCGTGACGCCCGCTCCATGGAGGTGGTACCAGGCCGCGGGGCTGGGTACCTTCGCGGTACAGCGACCAGTACAGGATCCCGCCATGCCGACCGAACGCCTTACCTTCACCGGCCATTCCGGCGATACACTCACAGCCCGGCTCGACCCGCCCGAGGGGCCGCATCTGGCGACCGCGCTGTTTGCGCATTGCTTCACCTGCTCCAAGGACATCCCTGCCGCTCGGCGCATCTCCGCACGGCTTGCAGGCGCGGGCATCGCGGTGCTGCGCTTCGATTTCACCGGCCTTGGCCATTCCGGTGGCGAGTTCGAGAACACCTCCTTCACCACCAATATCCGCGACCTAGAGCTGGCCGCAGAGGCTCTCGCGGCGCGCGACATGGCACCTGGCCTGCTGATCGGGCACAGCCTTGGTGGCGCGGCGGTGCTGGCGGCAGCCGGACAAATCGACAGCGTCCGCGCGGTGGCCACCGTGGCCGCTCCCTTCGATCCCGGCCATGTCCTGCATAATTTCGACGATGCGCTGGACCAAATCGAAGGCGACGGCGTGGCTGAGGTCTCGCTTGGCGGGCGGCCCATCCGCATCGGGCGCGGTTTCGTCGAGGACGTTCGCGCCGAGGTGCTGGAAGACAAGATCGCACACTTGGGTCGCGCGCTTCTACTGCTGCACGCGCCGCGCGACGCGGTCGTCGGGATCGACAACGCAGCCGAGATCTTCAAGGCCGCAAAACATCCCAAGAGTTTCGTCACCCTCGACGGTGCCGACCACCTGATCACCGTCCAGAACGATGCCGAATACGCGGCCCAGGTCATCGCCGCCTGGGCCACGCGCTATCTCGACCTCGCGGCACCCGCACCGCCACCGGGCGCCCCTGAGGGCGTGGTACGTGTGGCCGAGGCCGATCCCGACGGCTTCCTGCAAGACGTCAATGCCGGGCCCGGCCATCACGTTCTGGCCGACGAGCCCGCGGCCTATGGCGGCGCCGATCGCGGCATGTCGCCTTACGGATTTCTTGCCGCTGGTCTGGGAGCCTGCACCTCGATGACGATCCGGATGTATGCACGGCGCAAGGGGTGGCCGCTGACACATGTCTGCGTCGATGTCACCCATGACAAGGTCCACGCGCAGGATGCCGAAAGCCGGGATGACGCCAAGGCCGACACCTTCATCCGCACCATTCGCCTCGACGGCGATCTCGACGACGACCAGCGCGCAAAACTGCTGGAGATCGCCGACAAATGCCCCGTGCACCGCACGCTGGAGCGATCTTCGGTGGTCAAGACACATCTCTGGTAGGCCGCGCGCAGGGACGCCCCGACCTTGTGGTGGGAAGTGTTGTAGAACGATAAAATGTAAGAGAGATTGAACTTTTCGGCAAAGATCGACTGACGGCTTAAGCCGACCCTCCAAGTGGTCTGCCGGCTGATATCAAGTTCACTTGCGCCCCGCAGCCTGGCCCCCATCGCCCGCGTCCGGTTTCGCCGATGTTAGGGTGCCGCCCTTGTTACATGGAACACCCACTTACTCGAGTTCCACAGACTTCTACCAACATGAACTCGGGCAACTCACTCGTTTCTTTCCTTGGCCTTGAGGTATCTTGGGTGCCTCTTCAGCCGTGATGCTCGTGCAATCGGATAAGGTGCGTTTCAAACGAGTTAAAACCCGAAAATTTACTCCTGTACCCTAACTTCCAAAAAGACCCCGATTTGACCTAAAGACACCCTGGTCCCTAACTGCATGCCAGAAACGCTCTCGAAGAAGCGATTCGAAGACTCATCTGTCACAGCACCGAAGACACAGGACGATTTCTCACTGCATTGGCAGCAATCTTCTGGATCCTGAGCTTATAGCTGAAGAACCAGAGCAAACCAAAACTCTCCAGCGTATCCCGCCCACGACCTGGCAGACGGTTATAGGGCACGAATTCTTCAAAGATCTCATCCATGGCGTCCTGCTTCTCGACATTCTTCTCTTGGGTCAGGTGATCATACAAGACCGCCTTTGCCACGAAGTCTCCATACTGAACCATCCTGTTGAGACCCTGAAAGAGCGCCGTGTCCTTGGTGATCAGAGCATTCTTCACACCTGTCTGTGCCCAGCCAGGAAGCTTGTCTGTGGCCTTCTCCAGATAATCCGCCCACCGACCCTCACGGATCTCGACATCGGCTTCAGTGAGGTTCTCAGAGATCGTGCTGAACTCCCCGGCATCGATCAGCGGCTTGATCGTCAGCTTGTCATTGGCATCGTTCAAAGCCTTGATCCTTGCCTCTGCCCTGAGCCTGTCTGCTGTACGGTTATAGTTGCTGGCAATGTCGATCTCCAGCTTGTTGATCTCTTCACGGTTCTTCACATACTGGGTGATCTCCACGAACTTGCTCACCATGCCAGTCACAGCCTTTACAGGATTTATCCCACGCACAGCCAGGTGTAGAGCATTCGACACCAGGTTCTCATAAGCCACCACGACAGCTCTCACGATGATCGTGCTCTTGGCATAGGACACGGTATCCTGAACAACCTGCTCAGACTTCTTCAGCCTGGCATAAGCCTTGTGTCCCAAAATCCTCTTGGCAGCCTTCTTGAACTGAGCCTGTGTCTTTGGATCCCATCTCGAAACACCTGTCCAGGCATCCGTCGTTGAAGCTGCTCGATACCCGATCGCATCCTTCACCTGGTCCCTGAGCACAGGAACATAGTCCTTCTCCCCAAAAGCTTCTGCGAACTCTTCCTTGATACGTGGTCCCAAAGTCTTCCACGCATCCCTGATGACCTAGAAAACCTCAACCCTGTCGCTTTCACGTCATCAGTGACTAAATTTCGGTTGGAGATCTTTGGAGTTCTTCGAAGATCTTCTCTCAGCCTCTAGGAGTTTTGGGTAGCCTTCGAAGATTAGAAATCCTGTCTGTTCGTGCATTTGGCTTTTTACGGATAAAATTAGCGGAGACCCAAGACTGGGAATTCAAAACTAAATTCCCGTCCTGGAGTTTCTTTCGGTCACCAAACGGTTGCAAAACCCCAAATCTCAATCGTACCCGGGTCAGCACAACAAATCTGGTTCAGCTTCGAGTTCACGGAACGATGTGGCACCACGCAAGGGATATCCGGGTTTGTCCGTGTCCTGAGCATATCCAGTCAGGCTCTCAGCTCTGGATGCCTCTGAGAGCCACACAGCGGCTCTGTGAGTGGCCTTCTCGCTTGTTTTGGTGCCCGACATCCAAAACAGCGTCATCGCACTCAGTGGCCCTGTGAGAGCTTCTGGCGCATATGGGATGTTCTGATCTACATCTGCTGGTGCGCATCGGACCAAATCAGAGCACATCGACGTCGGATCGAGGGGTCACGCTGGCAGATCCGGTGGCCAGGCTCGGATCGAGTTGACGTCCTGGCGCTGACGTTGTGGCGCTGGTGCCCTTGTCTGGAACCAGGATGATCGATGGGTCCGAGGCTCGGAAAAGTCGCCGCCTTGTGCGCGTCATGTGCGTACGCGCGCTTTTAGTTAACTTATATTATAGATCTATCGTTCCCTACAAAGGGCCTCGAGGAAAATTCATAGCAATCGGCGCAGCGCAGCGTAGCGCCGATTGCTATGAATTTTTCGAAGTGAGTCCTTTGTAGGGAACGGTCTATGAATTATATTGACTACTCGTTCTTATTCCTTCATACATGTATAATCCCCTTTAGAAGATTCTATAGTGGTTAAATACACCATCTTTCCAAGGGGCGCTGCGGCGCCCCTTGGAAAGATGGTGTCAACTCTATCTATAATTTACACAGGTAGTTAATCAACTGAGAAAGACGCTAAGAGGACTCTCACGAAGGGAACGCTCAAGCGTTTTTTTGGCTCATATATGGGCCTGTTTTCCTTCTTGGTTCCCCATGTTTTCTTGGTTCAGACCCTTGGTTTTCAGCCGATTATGAACCCTTGGTTTTGGCTTTTTCCGGTCTTTATTTTCCTCTTTTATCTTCGTCTGGTTGCCCGGTTTCCATCACATAAATAACCCGAAACATTTGGTTTTGGAGGCTAAAATGAAGGACTTTTTCGATGGCTTTCAGCATCGATAAGAACTGATACTGGTGATCTTCTTGGTTCACGCTGGGTCGCCAAAAATGTTCGCTCAGGTCACAAATGCCACCAGGATACAACAAGGCTTGTGAAGGCATTCACGAACACTCGATTTGACCTCTGTGCAATGCAGCTTCGGTGTTCACGGGGTGCTTTGCTTGGTTCTCTGCCATCGGCCGTCAGCGCGGGTTTTGGATCAGGGTACGGCCTTGGTCCAGCTGCTCTTGCAGGAAGGCTTCCTGCCATGCCGTGAATAACATAGACGGGTCGAGCCGGTCACCGGTGTTCATCATCGGTCTGTTACCCCGCTACACCCAGAAACAGCGCCAGCGCTCGGTTCACTCCAAGCATGGCGGTATCATTGATCTGGCCGAAAGCTCCTCCGAGCTTGTCCGTTCGAACCGTCATGGCCTTGTCAATCATGATCTGCGACGTGGCGCGCAACCCGTTTTCCGGCAAGGGTTCGACCGTCAATCGGATCAGCGGCGCATCGACCAGTGTGGACGTGACCAAAAGGACGGTGGTCGTGGCCGTGTCCGGGAACCGGTCGGATTGGATCACAAGTGCGGGACGCGGCTTGCCGTGTTCGCCCTGGAGAGCGACCGTCACAAGCGCACCTCGCCTCACTCCCAGCGATCCACATCGACCAGGGCTTCATCCATGAAGTCTTTCAAGGCGTCGTCGGCGCGATCCGCTTGGGCCACAAGCCCCGCCTGACGACGACATTCAGCTTCGAAACCGGGACGACGGGTGTCCGGCACCCAGATTTGAACGGGACGCATGCCAGCGGCTCGCAAGGCATCGCGGCGCTTCTGGACACGTTGGGAAACAGAGGTTGGCATGGCATCTCCTTTGCATCTCCTAAGTGTTACATGTAACCAAATAGACCGTTCAGTTCAAGACTGTTGAAAAAGGCGTCTAGCGGTCCTGGATAAGGACGGAGACTGTGATATTCTTGGTTCAAGCTGGATCGCCAATAGTGCTCGCAAAGGCTGTAATGGGCACCAGTATCAGAGAGGGTCTGTGAAGACATACATGACGGCTGAAATTGCCATGTAACTTCGGTTTCCGGGGGGGGTGCTTTTCTTGGTTCCCTTGGCGCTTCAGCCACGGTGTTGACCGTTTAGGGAGCTTCGAACAGTGATGATATTTCCGGCGATGGATTGCTTTGAAGATCTGAACGGTGTGTGGAATTCATGCAGGCGGAGAACTCATCATGGTGCGCCAACTGAAAGATCGACCGGGCGACCTGGTAACCCTGTTGCTTGGAGGAATTGGGGAACCTCTTTGCAGGTTGGCCACCTGGCTGCCCGGTCTTTATGTGACATTGTTAACAATAACGCGTCACAACACAATCTTAAGGGCTCAGAGCGATCGGCCAAGGGCCGGAATCTACTCAGATGGGCGGTGTGAAATGGCCTGATTGCCCAAAAGAGGTCTTTCTCGGTCTACGGAACGAAAATCAAATATCCACACCGCACGACAGCGCTCGACGCAGGGGCGGTCGTTCGCTGCTATGGCTTTGTGCTTGTATCCACGCGTCCGAGGCACAACCTCGATGCAGCCGTCAAACCCGTCCCCGCCATCCGCCATCGTCATCTTCTTCTGAATGCTCAGAACGAAACTCGCCGCTCTGCCAGTGCAGTGGAACCGCAGAAATCAATGGTGCGGGGACGGCGTGACTGTCTGGCGAGATTGATGAGATCGTCGACCTGCCAAGCCCTTTGGTGCTGAGTGAACGAGGACACCATCCCGCGAAATGTCCACTCCAGACGCACGGACGTGTTTCCGTACCGTGCTCAGTATGCTGTGCGGTTCCACAAGAGGCTTGACGGCGTGCGCAGCAATATCAGTAGATCCAGCCAGATGGACCAGTTCTCGATGTAGTAGAGGTCGTGCTCAAAACGTGCATGGAGCTTTGCGGCCACATCGACTTCGCCCCGGAACCCATGGATCTGAGCCCAGCCGGTGATACCGGGGGGCAAGCGGTGGCGGGCCGAGTAGCCGTCGACAATACTGGAAAAACGCTCCTGCTGGCTCGACAGCGCATCGACTGCGTGAGGCCGTGGTCCCACCAGAGACAGATCCCCGGAGAGCACATTGAACAATTGCGGCAACTCGTCGATTGAACTGCTCCGCAGAACCCGTCCGACCCGTGTGACCCGCGGATCATCGCGGGTCACGACGCGGCGCGCCGTGGGGTCCATTGCCTCGTTATACATCGAACGAAACTTCAGCACGTCGATGATGCGGTCCTTGTAGCCGTGCCGCTTCTGCCTGAAGAAGATAGGTCCGCCGCTCTCAAACCAGATGGCGATTGCCGCAACAAGCATCACCGGCCAGGTGATCAGCAGGGCCAGGGTTGCAAAGATGATATCGAAAACCCGCTTCATCAGGCGGCGCTCTGCCGGGAAAGTGCCCCGAACGGCGGAGATCAATGGATCGCGTGCACCGCGCGAGAACGCATAATCTTGGCTGAACGCCGAAAGCCGGACCTCGACGGGCAAGATCTTCAGCTTCGTCATCAGCCAGTTGATCCGTTCCTCGGCCTCCAGCGGCAGGGAAATGATCACCATGTCGATTTCCGACCGCCGGGCGAACTCGACCAGCTCGTCATAGCCACCGATTTTCGGAATCCCGATAACCTGAGGTGGAGACCGGTCATCGTCACGATCATCAAATATCCCGTAGAGGCGCACATCACTTTCCGTGCGTCCGGCCAGCCCACGGATCAGCCTCTCGGCATGTTCTCCGCCACCGGCAATGACCGCACGACGCTGGATCAACCCGCTATCAATGATCCAGGCAACAACCTGCGCCTCAATCAGGCGCAAGGGAACCATGACAGAGGCAAGCGCCAGGATAGCGGCGAGAAGGAAATTAACGAACTCGGCGGACCAGGTATTGGCGATTAGGCCTCCAGCCAGCATCACCGGTCCGGCCAAGGCAAGGAAAGCCCCCAGCATCGCGTGCTTGGGCTTTTGCATCACGTTTGGTCTGTAGCCTCCCCCCAACGCCAGCAGCCCGATCGACGCAGCCGTTGTCAGCAGCCCTGCGTTAGCCGCGCCGAGCGGCGCGAACTCAGAAGAGGAGATGGTGGCATATTGTGCGAACCACAGGGCCGTGACGAATACTGGCAGATCCAAGCAGATGGCAAGAACAGTAATCCAGAGCGGGGCCAGCGAGGGACGTTGCAATGCGGTGGCAATGTTTGCCGCAGCTTCGTTCAATCCAGTTTCACCCATGAAGACAGGCAACCCATTGGGTGCATGGTAGCACATGGCGCATCTCGCTTAAACATCGGCTAAAGGGAATTGCCTTAAAGGGGCAGTATCGCTTAGAAATTTAGACTCAGCCGATTGGCTGCATGACGGCAGACGTTACGGCGAGGGCCCGTGCAAAACAATGATCTGGTGACCGTAGTTGGGTGCAATTCAGAGGGTAATCTAGACACGTCTTCCCTGCCTGATTCAACTCTGCGATAGCCGGCGACAGAAAATCTCATGCCTCGGCTTTTTCGGGGGCTACTGATCCGAGCTTATCGTCAGGTTCCGCCGATTTTCTCGGCAGAAAGCACACCAGCCCAGCCAAGCTCAATGTGGTCAGCGCACCTCCGACCGAGTAGAGAAGAAAGATGGACCAGAGAGAGCTGCCAGCAATGAGGCCCATCACTGCGAGTATCGCACCCGACATCACACCAACAATGAGGTAAGCAATAACCATCTCGGATCCCCTTCCAGATTTCAACCCAAAATATTGATACCAATCGACGAGTTCAACCTTGAAGTGTACGGTGTGCGATCGGTGAAAAATAGCTGGCCTGCTGGACAGTCCTGAACCTAGCTATATGGTCAGCCTAAGGACTGTGCGAAGCTGCGGTGGGGCACTGCCAGCTAAACGCACATTCCAAAACCCGTTGATTGGCTGCGTGTTGAGTAAGGGGCCGGGCCGGGCCGCCTCAGCCGCAGTCCTGGTAGCCCGACGCCATGCACATCCTGGCGCGCTGTTGGGCTTCACCGGGCTGGAAATCCATGGCAAAAAGAGAACCGGCACCGCTGAATAATCAGAGGCACCGGTTCTTTTGATCGTGAAATGGAGCTTTACCCACGTCCGCGCCGAGGGACACTATCGGCTGCGAACACAAGGTAACAACCACGCACTCGTCAAACGAAAGACACATAACTCTTTACATACACACAGAGCCACATGGACCAGAGCTGTCTGGGTGCGACACCTGCAAAAACAACCGGGTAGCCTTAATGCCATATTGTGGGAGGGAATGGGGTACCCTTCGCAACGTGGCAATCTGACCACCCGGTTTTGACGGCATTGCGTCCACTCAACGCGTCACAAAGCAACTATAAGAGATCCGTGAGATACCCCAACCGTCGGAATCTACTTAGGCGGCATGTCAGCCGCAGTCCTGGTAGTCCCATTCCATACACGCCCGGGCGCGAAGTTGCGCCTCGGCGATCGCAGAGCGATCGAGAAGAATGGGTATGAATAGGGCACACCTCCCCCACGCTCTTAAATTCGTTGCCATTATGCCACGAGGCGAGAGCGCCGCCCCTAGTCTTCCGCTTCAGGTCATGTGACACGGCGGCCGTTCTCTGAATCACTGTCGAAAATGGTGGATTCTGCCAGTGACAATAACGGTTCTTTGTGGCCAGTCGTGCGGCTTGCTCCGAAGTGGTCGTTCAAGTTATCGGTGAAAAATTTCAGCATGGGCAGTTAACCAATCCGTGATACTTCCTACTGGCAAAGGCTTACTGATGTAATAGCCCTGAGCTTGTGCGCATCCGATGCTTTTCAAGAAGTCGTAGGCTTCAGCCGTTTCGACACCCTCTCCCACAACCTGGAACCCCAAGCCAGAGGCCAAATCTGCGATTTTTTGCAGTAGAAACCCACTCTGACCCGATGGTTCCACATATTGGACGAAACCCTTGTCAATCTTGATGATATCTGCCGGAATTTTTGTCAGGTAAGCCATGTTGCTGTATCCGCTGCCAAAGTCGTCAATCGCAACGGTCGCTCCTAAGGCCCGTATCTGTCTCAGGCCGAGCGTTGTTTCGGTGTCATCCGCAGCAACCGCGCCTTCGGTAAATTCCAATTCGAGCCGATCCGCGTTCACATCACGCGTTTCGAGCAGGCGTTGCAGCCGTTCTACAAAGTCCGGCTCGCTGAGATTATTGGGAGACACGTTGACCGAGACACTGAGGTACCCAAAGGATCTGCTCCAAAGTGCCAGCTGCTGAGTTGCGATGCTAAGAACTTTTTCGGTCAGGGGCTTGATCAGGGCCGTGCTCTCAACGAGCGAGAAGAGCTCGCCCGGCGACACCCAACCGATCTCCGGATGCTTCCAGCGCAGGAGTGCTTCAACGGCCACGCATCTGCCCGACACCAGGTCGATACGCGGTTGGTAATACAGCTCCATCTGATCATCGGCTCTCAATGCGTCCGGAAGGTCCGTCAGGATCTGAAACGCCCGCCGATGCGCGGAGTCGGTCTGTGCGTCGTAGTGGGCAAACGGTTTCTCCTGCTGGCGGCTGTCCTGCGCTGCCGTAAGGGCCGCACGCAGGGTTTCAGCAGGATCGCTGGTCGCGGGGTCAAGATCGACGACACCCACTCCAGCTCGTGATCGTATTGGGATCTCGCCCAGCTTGATCGGATCGTTGAAACCCGCAGCAATGGCCTCAGCAAGGACATCCTGAGAATGCTTGTCTTTCGCGTCGAGAACAAATGCAAAACTGAGGACGCTTACGTTGTAGAGCTTGACGCTCTCCGGAAGAAGCGACTCAATACGGTGAGCGCCGGCTCGAATGAAATCTTCTGAAAAATCATGACCTAAGGCACGGAGAAGCTGGTTGAAATGCTGTGCGTCGGCCAACGTGACAAGGACGAGGGCAAGTTTCCGGTCGCTTGGCCTCGTCACATTAAGACCGGTCGACAATCGCTCGATAAGCTGCGTGCGATTGGGCAATCGCGTCACATGATCAAACCGGCCAATCCAATCGGGTTGTGCATGAGGCACCGTCATCGGAGTTCGCCCTTCGGATATGCGCGATCAGGGTTGGGATCAACCATTTGACCAACAACTTGACCACGTACCCACCCCACAGGGACGCGGACGGTTGTTCACCCGATTTCGACGCCTTTTCTTGTGTCGTCCATCAGTGGAGGACAGACCGTTTGATTACGACCCTGCGCCTTGGCGCGATAAAGAAGCGCGTCCATCTCACACGCCAGGTCGTCTAGATTGGTCGAGGCTGTCAATGAACAAATACCAATACTCACGCCTAGAAATATCGGAGCAACGGACGTCTCATTCGCCATGGGTGTGATGGCCAGGAATTCATGCAAGCGCTTGGCTGCTTGCTGCGCGTCCTCAGCAGACGCGCCTGGAAGCATGACAAGGAACTCGTCGCCACCCCAGCGACAGAGCACATCAGCATCCCGAAACATCTCCTGGCAAAGTTCGCTGAAACGCGTAAGAACCCTGTCCCCGACCAGATGGCCATTTGTGTCGTTAATCTCCTTGAAGCGGTCGAAATCGATCAGGAGCAGAGCGGCGGCAGGGGCACCGCGTTTGATCAGCGCCAGTTCCTGGTAGAGGCGCTGTTCGAAGCCCCGACGGTTGAACAAGTTGGTAAGCGGGTCGGTAGAGGCCTGCTTGGCCAGATCGTGTTGCGCAGCTTCCAATTTGGTTATGAGTTCAGCCTGTTTGCGGTGCGCAAGTTTGAGCTCCAGGTTCGCCACAACCTGGTTGGCAAGGGTCTGCAGGGCAAAGCGCTGAGTTTCGTCCAACTCACGTGGTTTGTGATCGAGCACGCAAAGAGTTCCCAATGGATAGCCTTGCCGGCTTTCCAGCTGAGCCCCAGCATAGAAGCGCAGGTACGGTTCACCGGTCACCAATGGATTGTTGGCAAAGCGTGGATCCTGCGTGGCGTCAGGCACGATGAGGAGTCCCGGCTTCAGAAGGGCGTGCTTGCAGAACGAAACATCCAGTGAGGTCTCGTTCACATCGAGCCCCTTCTTTGACTTGAACCACTGGCGGTCAAGATCAACAAAGCTGATGAGCGCAATGGGGGCCTCGCAGATGATCGAGGCAATTTCGGCGACATGATCGAAGGCCGGCTCCTCTGGCGTGTCGAGGACCTGATATTCATCAAGCGCCCGAAGGCGCCGCGCTTCATACTCGGCAGAGCAGATGTCACTGGTCGTGGACATGCTTGGTAAGCTCCTCTTGCGATCCGAGCAAAGCCAATATTACGCGGCACCCAGAAAGTTTACGTTACTAAACCCTATTGATAGCAGTCTCAAGCTTGCCGTTCTACCGAGGTACTTTTGACACAGGTGCAATATCATTCCCTCGCTGCCGGTGGCCCTACAGCCCCGAAAGAAAGTCCTTGAGGCTGCGCTCATCGGAGAGGTCGCCGTAGAGGATCCGTCGGTGGCCGGATGCATCGACGTGCATCAGGGCGGGTGTGGCGAAGATGCCGAGGTGGATGGCCTGTTGCGGGTCTTGCAGCAGGTCGATCGTGTTGAGTGGCACGGCCTTGAGGCAGTGAACCTCGAAGACAGCTGTCAGGTTATGGAGGGCCCGGCGCGAGCGCGGCGCGTTACCGGTCACGAACAGCACCAGCGTGCTGTCTTGCGACTGGCTATCTTCAACTGGCTGGCGGCTCACTGGTCGTGCCCTCCCTCTTCGGGAACCCGACGTTGCCGAATCCGCTGGTCATGCAGACTTTTCTCCTTGTCGACGTTTGCCTGCTCATCGTGCTCGGCACTGAGTTCCGCCTGCAATCGTTCAAGCTCCTCTTGCCCCTGCTGGATGAGTTCCCTGGTCTTGTCGATATCACGCTCCAACCGTTGCTGCTGCCGTACGCGTTCCTTGGACTGGCGGTGCCGCAGCGCGGCTTCTTCGCTTTCCTTCTGGGTGCGCGCCGTGCCCATGAGGACCTCGGTCCCGAACGGGTAGACATCGGTCAACTCGATCCCATCGCAGGACAGCTTCATCTCCCGGACCTGGTTGGAGTGTCCCGTGCCTCGTGACTTGACCACCGAGAGCGACCTATTGCGCTCGCCGCTGGTCACCTGGTACCTCAGGACGATCCAGGTGTCGGCGAGGGTCGAGGCGTGGCTCAGGGTGGACTCGTCAAAGGGATCGTCGGCTTCCGACAGCGAGGTGAGCAACGTGGTGATCCCCCGGGTCCGTGTCACCGCAAGCAGCCGTTCCAGAGCGAGGTAGGCGCTTTCAGCGCCCCCCGACTTGAGCAACGCCGATGCCGGGTCGATGACCAGGCAATCGGGTCGAAAGTCATCGAGCATGGCCAGCATGGCCATGTAATGCTCTTCCACAAGGCCTTGCCAGCTCAAGCGTGTGACGATGTGCAGATGGCCGCTGTCGATGAGGGGCTGCAGGTCGATGCCCAGGGTGGCGACATTGCGGACGATCTGGCGTGCGAACTCATCGAAGCTGACCAGCAACACGCGCTCGCCGCGCTTGCCAGCCGCCGCGGCAAAGGCTGCGCCAAGCGTGGTCTTGGATGTGCCCGGTTGACCCGAGACCAGTACTATCGATCCGCGATAGACGCCACCATCGAGGATCTTGTCGAGGCGCCCGACGCCCATGCCGATGCGTTCGCCGGCGGCCGGGACGTCTTCGGCGACGAACGGGTCGGCATACGGAAGGTGAATGCCCCTGTCGTCGATCAGCATGGCCAACTCGTTGGGGTTGTGGCGCGTCCCCCTGTACTTGGCGATGCGGAAGCGCCGGTTCAGGCGCTTGTCCACCAGAGTGCTCGACAACACCAGGATCGTTGAGAGCATGAACTCGATACCGCTGAGGTAATCCGGCTGAGGGTGGTCTTTCTTATCGCTTTGCTTGCCGCTCAGCAGCAGGGAATATCCGTGCTCGATGCACCAGTCATTGAGTTGGCTGATCTGATCGATAGCCGTCTGGCTGTCGGGCTGGCGACGCAACAGTTGATCGATGCCATCCAGAACGATCCAGGAGCCGTCTACGCGCTTGATGCAATGACCCAGAACGGCGAGCAGCCCATTGATGTCGAAGGCGCCCGAGAAATCGGCGTCGATCATCGGCTTGCCATCGACAAGCTCGAAGCGTGCCGAGGCGTGCAGCGCTTGCCCCCAGTCAAAGGCGGCGGCGTTACACATTATCTGATCGGGGGATTCCTCGAAACTCATGAACACGCCCCCTTCGCCCCGAGACAGGGCGCTGGCGAGAATTTGGAGGCCGATGATGGTCTTGCCGCACCCCGGCTCGCCGATCACCAGGGTCGTGCCCCCGGCTGGCAACCCGCCTTCTGTCACCGTATCCAGATCGTGGATGCCGGTCGGGCGTTTTACAAGCCTGTGGTCGCCCGCCATTTCAGCTTCGGTCATTGGTTCTCCTTCTTAGAGGCCGTCGCGGCCGGGCCGGGGTATCTTATCCCATGCTCGAGGTGAGAACGTCGGAGGCAGGGCTCGACGCAAGGGGCAAACGGGCGCGTTGCTCCAGAAGCCATCGAAAATCCTCCACTTCAAGCGGCATGCTGTAATGATACCCCTGACCCGTCTTGCATCCCAGCTCGAGCAGGGTATCGCGTATGGATTCGTGCTCCACGCCTTCGGCCACAGTGTCGGCACTCAGGGCCCAGCTGATTCCGAGGATCATGGTTACGATCTTTTGATTGAAGGGGGCATCGAGCAGATTTCGAACGAACCCCATGTCGATCTTGATTTCGTCGAACGGGTATTGCTGAAGGTAGAGCAACGAGGAATAGCCGGTGCCGAAGTCATCGAGAGCGACCCGAACCCCCATTGCACGCAACTCATCGAGCTGGTTGCGCAGATCATCGGTGGCCGTGCTGAACATGCTTTCGGTGATCTCGAGTGTCAGGGCTGCCGGATCTATGTCATGTGTCTCGAGGGCGTCGCGTACCTTGCACGGAAAGTCGCCCATGCGGAGCTGTTCGACTGAAACGTTCAGAGAGATCTTGATCGCAGCGAGACCCGCATCCTGCCACTCGCGCAGATGACGACAGGCCTCGAAAAGCACCCAGTTGCCAATGGGGACGATCAGTTTGCTCTGTTCGGCGACTCCAATGAATTGTCCGGGCAACTGCATGCCGCGCTCGGGGTGCATCCACCGGATCAACGCCTCGCAGGCGATCACCTCGCCAGTCGCCAGATCTACCTGGGGCTGATAATGCAATTCGAACTGGTCGCGCTCCAGCGCCAGACGAAGATCTTCGGCCAGCTTTATCCGTTCTTTCGCGATCCAGTCCTGCTTCTGATCGTAGCGATTGAACTTCGCGTTAGCCCGGCGCCCCTCATCAAGGGCGATCTCGACCTCGTGTATCAGGGCGTCGGAGCCACGTTCATCATCGCCCAGAACTGTATAGCCGTAGCACATTGCCACATCCATCGAAAATTCAGAAAGATGGATCGGTTCAAGAAAGAGGCCGGCCAGCTTGTCGAGAGGATTCGTGGGAGACGCGGTATCGGCATCGGGCAGAAAGACGATAAACCGGTCACCTGAGATACGGCCAACTTCGCTGCCATCCTCCAGCCGCTCCTCCAAGCGTCGCGCGACCCCCATAAGCAATTTGTCACCCACATCGTAGCCATGGGTATCATTGATGTTGCGCATCTTGCGAATATCCAACAATGCGACGACGCCCTGCGCGTTCCAGCCCCGTCGCGCAACGTTGCGACGAAAAGCTTGCGTGAAACCCAGCCGATTATTCAGCCCGGTCAGCGGATCCTGATAGGCAAGCCTCTTCAGCTCCTGTTCCGCAAGTTTGCGTTCGCTGATATCCACGTGCATCACCACGGCGCCCGGACCGTCTTCGGTTTCCGGACCGGGCACCAGTCGGGTCGCGGCCATGCGAAACCATTGAAGCCGGTCAGGCGAATGGCAGGGATATTCGAGGGCAAAGGACTCGGCGTCGCCTGCCAGCACAGCTTCCACGCCATCCGCAATATCCAGCGCTTCTTTGGCGTCGTCGCCCTCTGCGGCACGGCAGACCGACAGATAGTTGCTTCCGACCCCGAAGGCCGCGTCTTTTTGGTCGTTGGTCGCGCCGTAGTGTCGCCACTGATCGTTGACGTCGAGAATCTCACCCGTCGCATCGAGCAAGGCAATATGCGCGGGAAGCGAGTCGATCAGGGCGCGGCGCGTCGCCAACGCCTCGGAGAAATTGTTCAACAACTGCTCCTGCTGGTCCAGCATTCCGTTGAAGGTGTGTCCGAGTTCGGCGAATTCATCCGATCCCTCGACGGGAACGCGAACCCCGGAATCTCCGGCTTTGACTTTCGAGGCGGCTTTGGAAAGGGCCCGAAGAGGGCCATTGATGCGGTTGTAGATCAAGATGAATGCAAGAATGCAGAATACCCCGAACATTCCCGCCATACCGGCGAACCCGGCTGCGATCCGGTTTGCATCCTGGACAATTCTTGCATGTCGGTGTCTTGTCACCTCGCGAAGCGCTTTATCCAATTCGATGCCGTAATCTGCAACCTGGGTCATGATTCTTTGGCTGCGCAACGGAAGCAGCACCGGACTTTCGGCAAAGCGTTGCGCGTCAGTTTTGTCGCTGACCTCTGACGGCTGAGAATAGACACCCGACACAGTCTCGGTGAGGAGTTCAACCTGGATAATGGCGCGACGAGCCGCAGGCCGGTCCCCAGCCAGACTGTTCAATGCCTTCTTGAGTGCTTCGGCTTCAGCAAGATACGTATCCAGTTCGGACGGATCCGCCCGAGTGGTCAGCAGCTCGTCGCTCGCGGCGGAAAACTCCCCGACACGATATTGGAAGTCCATGAGCTCCTGCATCTCCGACTGCTTTTTGAATATGTCGTCCATCGTGTGCAGCCCCACAACGACGACGGCAAAAAGCACCGTCACGCAGCCGGCGATGGCGAAGACGGAGACGCGGACGAGTTTCAAGAAGTTCGTAACCTTGTGTTTGTTGGCGTCGTACGTCGTCCGATAATTTGGGACGCGTAAGTTATTCTCGCATGGAAGGCCTTGGAGGGCTATGTTGGAATTTGGGTAAGGTTGTGTCTCGAAAGTGGTGGAAATTCTCCGGCGACGTCCTCCGAGCGGTTTGATTTGCGCTTGATCAAGCAGCGA
>NZ_JBPBBB010000033.1:0-30576 GCF_050896375.1 Roseovarius tibetensis | reverse complement strand
ACTCGCAGGATGGGATACAACCTACCTCAACGCCATCCTCACCTCGTCCCCAGCGTAACTTGGATTCGAAGCCCTGGCCCCGGCCCGGCCAGCATTGACACCGGACACGACATGTTCGACATTGAATCGAGTGACATGCATGGACGATGGAAACGCCGCACTGGCGGCCGGGCCGAAACGGTCCGACAAGCACGCCAGGTCACGGTCGTGCCGCTGGATCCATGCGATCTGTGACCATTGCAGCAGGCGCCCGTTTCCGGACAAGACTCAGTGGACGACCAAGTCCTTCGGACAAGGTCGCGTGCCGGACCCGGCAGCGCCACGCAAGACCGTTAGAGATGGTGGTGCAGACCGCAGACCCGATCACATCCCCGGAACGTGCACGGTCGAAAGAACATCACGAGAGGTAGGAGGATGGACATGAATATTGCCCGGACACACGACGACACGGCACAGACCGCGTATCGCGCCCGGATCAGGGAACATTACTGGACCGACGAAGCGGAAGTGATCCGCATGCTCTCCGAGAAAATCGGCCTGTCCGAGCCCGACCGCGCCAAGGTCGCCGCCATGGGCGCGCAATATGTCTCGCGCGTTCGCAAGGAAACGGACCCGTCGATGATGGAGGCATTCCTGGCCGAATACGGCCTGTCGACCGAGGAAGGCGTCGGGCTGATGTGCCTCGCCGAGGCGCTGTTGCGGGTGCCTGATGCGGAGACCATCGACGACCTGATCGAGGACAAGATCGCACCGTCGAACTGGGGTGCACACCTGGGGCATTCGACGTCCTCCATGGTCAACGCCTCGACCTGGGCGCTGATGCTGACCGGGCGTGTTCTGGACGACGATCCGAAAGGCCCCGCACGGGTGCTGCGCGGCCTCGTGAAACGGCTGGGAGAGCCGGTCGTGCGCACGGCCGTCGGCCAGTCCATGAAGATCCTCGGACGGCAGTTCGTGCTGGGCCAGACCATCGACGAGGGCATGAAGAACGCCCGTGAGCTTGAAAAGAAGGGTTACACGTACTCTTACGACATGCTGGGCGAGGCCGCGCGCACCGATGAGGACGCGCAGCGCTATCACACCGCATATGCCAAGGCCATCGCGGCGATTGCCAAGCAGGCCAAGGGCGATGTGCGGTCCAGCCCCGGCATCTCGGTCAAGCTGTCGGCGCTGCATCCGCGCTACGAATACACGCATCGCGAAACGGTGATGCAGGAATTGCTGCCGCGTGCGAAGGAACTGGTCAGGCAGGCGGCGAAGGCCAATATCGGCTTCAACATCGACGCCGAGGAACAGGACCGGCTGGACCTGTCGCTCGACGTGATCGAGGCGATGCTGGCCGACCCCGAGCTTGAAGGCTGGGACGGGTTCGGCGTCGTCGTGCAGGCCTACGGGCGCCGCGCCGCCCCTGTGATCGAGGCGCTTTACGACATGGCCGAACGTCTGGACCGCAAGATCATGGTCCGGCTTGTCAAGGGGGCCTACTGGGATACCGAGATCAAGCTGGCCCAGGAAATGGGCGTCAAGCGCTTTCCGGTCTTCACGCGAAAGGTCAACACCGATCTGAGCTTCATGGCCTGCGCGCAGATGCTGATGGATCGCCGCGACCGGATCTACCCGCAATTCGCCACGCATAATGCCCATACATGTGCCGCCGTCGTCGCGATGGCCGGCAATGACAAGGACAGCTTCGAGTTTCAGCGCCTGCACGGCATGGGCGAGTCGCTGCATGGGATCGTGAAATCCTCCGAAGGCACGCGCTGCCGCATCTACGCGCCGGTCGGGGCGCATCGCGATCTTCTGGCCTATCTTGTCCGGCGGCTGCTGGAGAACGGCGCGAACTCGTCCTTCGTCAACCAGATCGTGGACACCTCCATTTCGCCCGACGAGATCTCGCGCGATCCGGTGGACGACGTGAAGGCGCTTGGCGACAAGATTTCCAATCCGATCATCTCGCAACCGCACGAGCTGTTCGCGCCGGATCGCAAGAACTCCAAGGGGTTCCGCGTCAACGAGCCCGCGTCGATCCTGCCGCTTCTGGCCGCACGCGAGGAATTCGCCGACACGACATGGCGCGGCGGACCGATGATCGCCGGCAGCCCCGGCCCCGAGGGACCCGTGCGCGACGTGCACTCGCCCGCGGACACCACCCGCGTGATAGGTACCGTGCAGGATGCGACACCCGAAGAGGTCGCCACGGCGCTGGACGCGGCCGAAACCGGGTTTCAGGCGTGGTCGGCGCGGCCGGTCGCCGAGCGCGCGGACGTGCTGCGCAAGGTCGCCGATCTCTACGAGGATAATATCGCCGAACTGGCGGCGATCGCCACCCGCGAGGCGGGCAAGACCCTGCTCGACGGGATCGCCGAGGTGCGCGAGGCGGTCGATTTCCTGCGCTACTATGCGGGCGAGGCCGAGCGTCTGGACGAGGAAGAGCCGGGCGGCCCGCGCGGCGTGTTCGTCTGCATCAGCCCGTGGAACTTTCCACTGGCGATCTTCACCGGACAGATCGCGGCGGCGCTCGCCGTCGGCAATGCCGTTCTGGCCAAACCCGCCGAACAGACCCCGCTCATCGCGGCCCGCGCGGTCGAACTGATGCGCGAGGCCGGGCTGCCCGAGGCGGCGCTGCAACTTCTGCCCGGCGATGGCCCGACGGTCGGCGGACCGCTGACCAGCGATCCGCGCATTGCGGGCGTGTGCTTTACCGGCTCGACCGAGGTGGCGCATATCATCCACAAGGCACTGGCAGAGAATGCCGGGCCCGATGCCGTTCTGATCGCCGAGACGGGCGGGTTGAACGCCATGATCGTGGACAGCACCGCACTGACCGAACAGGCGGTGCGCGACATCCTGATCGCGTCGTTCCAATCCGCCGGGCAGCGCTGTTCGGCGCTGCGCATGCTCTATGTTCAGGAAGAGGCGCGCGACCGGCTGCTTCACATGCTGTACGGCGCGATGGACGCGCTGGTCATCGGCGATCCGTGGCGCACCGATGTCGACGTCTCGCCGGTGATCGACGCTGACGCGCAAAAGGACATCTCGGGCTACGTCGCCGCGCATGAGAAAAGCGGCACGGTCACCAAGAAACTGGCGGCGCCCAATGGAGGCACCTTCGTGTCGCCCGCCGTCGTCAAGGTCAACGGCATCGCGGATCTCGAACGCGAGGTCTTCGGGCCGGTGCTGCACGTGGCCACCTTCAAGGCGCGCGATATCGACAAGGTCGTCGATCAGATCAATGCGCGCGAATACGGCCTGACCTTTGGCCTGCACACGCGGATCGACGATCGCGTGCAGCAGATCGTGGACCGCATCCATGTCGGCAATGCCTATGTCAACCGCAACCAGATCGGGGCCATCGTCGGATCGCAACCCTTTGGTGGCGAAGGTCTGTCCGGCACGGGCCCGAAGGCCGGCGGGCCGCTCTATCTGACCCGGTTCCGGCGCACTGCGAAGGCCGAAGACCTGCCCGCGCCAGAGGCCGCGGCGGTCAAGGCCGATGCCATCAAGGCGACGCTGAAAAAGATAGATGCGCGCAACTGGGCGGCACGGCCGGATCGTGTCTCGGCGCTGCGCGGTGCCCTGAGCGGCAGCAAGGGCTTGATCCGCAAGGCCCTTTCCGAGACGGCGGGCTTCGACATGTCACCGCAGACCCTTCCCGGCCCCACGGGCGAGAGCAACCGCCTGCGACTGTATCCCAAGGGTACGGTCCTGTGCCTGGGGCCGACGACGGATGTGGCGGTAGCCCAGGCCGTGCAGGCCCTCGGGGCCGGCTGCGGCGTACTGATCGTCCTTCCCGGCGCCGAGGCGGCCGCCAAGCCGCTCAAGGCTGCCGGCGCCCCCGTCGCGACACTGGATGGCACGGTGGATGCAGAAACCCTCACGTCCCTTCAGGGGGTCGCGGTCGTCGCGGCCGCCGGGGCGTCGGACTGGACCCGTGAGCTGCGCATCGCCCTCGCACAGCGCGACGGTCCGATCCTGCCGCTGGTGACCGAAACGATCGCGCCCGAGCGCTTCGTCCTCGAACGGCACCTCTGCATCGACACCACCGCGGCGGGTGGCAATGCAAGCCTGCTCGCGACGGCCTCCTGAGGGTGTTCCGGCTGATTGACACCCGGCAGCCGGGCGGCAATGGTGACGGCCTGAGGTGCCTGATCGGCACCTCGGGCGCCATGAAAAGAAAAAGACGACACCAACAGAGGAGATGACGATGAAATCCGATGAGACCGCCCCAAGAGCGCCATCGCTCGGCATTGCGCTCACCCCGGTGATCCTGACATTGCTGCTGCTTGCCCTTCAGCTTTTCTATTTCAGCGATTTCACCCCCCATATCCCGCTGGCCATCGGCCTTGCGATCACCGGCGTCGTCGGTCTTTACCTCGGACACAGCTGGCCGAGCATGGAAAACGGCGTGTTCCGCGTGATCAACGTATCGCTGCCGTCGGTCTCGGTGCTCATCGTCGTGGGCATGATCATCGGGGTGTGGATCGCCAGCGGCACGGTGCCGACGCTGATCTATTACGGCCTGATCATCCTGTCGCCCCAGATCTTCCTTGCGGCCGCCATGATCATGTGCGCCGTGGTGTCCCTGTCGCTGGGGACGTCCTGGGGCACGATCGGGACCATCGGCCTTGCGCTTATGGGGATCGGCGCCGGTTTCGACGTGCCCATGTACTGGACGGCCGGTGCGGTCGTGTCGGGCGCGTTCTTCGGCGACAAGATCTCGCCCTTGTCCGACACCACCAACCTTGCGCCCGCGGTGACCGCCACCAACCTGTTCGATCACATCCGAAACATGATGCCTACCACGGTGCCCGCCATGCTGATTGCGCTGGCGATCTACGTGTGGGCCGGCTTCGGCATGGTCGAGGGCGACGCGGCAACGTTCGAGAAGATCGAGGCGATCACCTCGACATTGCAGGACAACTTCCTCATCTCGCCCTGGCTGCTGGTTCCGGCACTGCTGGTCATCGCGCTTGCCATCGCGAAAAAGCCGCCGATCCCGTCGCTTTTCGCCGGTGTCCTCGTCGGTGGCCTGATGGCGATCTTTGCACAGGGCGCGACGCTGCATGACGTGTTCGGCTTTGCCAATAGCGGCTATTCCATCGAGACCGGCGTCAGCGAGATCGACAGCCTGCTCAACCGTGGTGGCGTCCAGTCGATGATGTGGACGATCTCGCTGATCCTGATCGCGCTTGGCTTTGGCGGTGCGCTGGAACGGACGGGATGCCTGCAGACCATCATCGAGGCGATCCTGTCCAAGGTCCATTCCTTCGCCGGCGTCCAGACTTCGGCAATCGGCACGTCCATGGCCACAAACCTCGTCGCGGGCGATCCCTACCTGTCGATCGCACTGCCGGGCCGGATGTATTCGCCGGTCTATCGCGGCATGGGCTACTCGACGCTCAACCTCAGCCGCGCCGTAGAGGAAGGCGGCACGCTGATGTCGCCGCTCATTCCGTGGAATGCGGGCGGTGCCTTCGTGATCAGCGCGCTTGGCCTCGGCATCGCGAGCGGAAGCCTTGAAAACCTGCTCTACATCCCGCTCGCGTTCGCGTGCTGGCTGGCTCCGGTCATCGGGATTCTCTACGCGTGGGTGGGCCTGTTCTCGCCCCGCGCGACAGAGGCCGAGCTTCAGGACTGGCGCGACAACGACCGTCAGGTCACCGATCTGCGCCAGTACGGTTATGACGATCCGCTGGAAGGCATTGAGCCGGCCGCGGTTCCGGCCCAATAGGCCAGACGCGCGCATCAGGAAAAGACCGCGCCCTTTCACAAGGGCGCGGTCACACGAAGACACCCGGACAAATGGCAAACCATCCGCACCGTCCCGGCGGACAGTGAAGTCAAAGGCGGGACCGTTCAGCGGATCAGCCTCGCAGCGCCAGTGCTGCCGCAAGGATCTGCCCGGTCGCCGCGTCATCTTCGGAAAATGCCGGTGCGGCGCGCAGGAAATTGATGGTGCCCATCACGCGCGCCCCCCGAAGGACCGGCACATTCAGAACCTCGGTCAGGCCGAGCGCCAGAATCGTCTCATGGTCGGAAAACGCCCAGACGATGTCATTCGCACCTGACCCGATATTCACCTGACGACGGACAAGCACCTTGTCGCCCCACGCGGTGTCGCGCTTTGGCTTGCGACCGCTGACGGGATAGCTGTCGGGCAAGGTCGAAAACAGCCGCTCGACCTCCATCGTCGCCGCATGGAGCCGCATCGCGGTGAAAAGACCGTTGGGAATTGCCTGCGCGCACAGCGTGTAAGCCGCATCGCGTGACGTCGCAGGGTCCGCGATACGCCGTAGTGTCTTGAACAGAACGTCCGTCATCGGTGGCCCCCTTGCGGCTGGCCCGGCCCCGTCGCCGAGGTTCCGGCGCGGCGCGGGTCCGCGACGGCCTGAACGCGGTCATCCGTGCGTATGGCCACGCAGATGCCGCCTGCCATCCATGTCCGGTCCGGCCACGCCTCGACGTCGTGCCCGCGCGCCGACAGGGTCGCGACCTGAGCCGCAGGCAGGTCGGGTTCGTAAAGCACCTTGTTGGGATGCACGTCATGCGGCGCGAAACTGCCGGGATAGGCGTAGGTTGCGACGCGTGGTGCCTCTACCGCCTGCACGGCCGATCGTCCCAGATCCAGCATCTGCAGCAGGACCTGCGTCATCGCTTGCACCTGCATGTCACCGCCCGGCGTGCCCATGGCAAGCCACGGCTTGCCGTCCTTCAGCGCAAGGATCGGATTCGGCGTGAGGCGCGGGCGCTTGCCCGGTGCCAGCGCGTTGAGATGTCCGGGGGTCGCGCGCGATTGCGATCCGCGCGACGAGACCGACAGGCCCGTTCCGGGGATCACGACCGTGTCATAGCTGGGGTCACTGGGGGTCGCGGAAAAGATGTTGCCGGCCCCGTCGATGACCGACACATGCGAGGTGTCCGCGCAACCGACGCGATAGACCGGGGCGTCGCCGCTGGGGTCCGTCACGGTGCCCGGCGCGGGCAATGGGTCGGACCTGTCGCCGATGGTCGCCAGCCGCTCGGCCAGGAACCCCGGCGCCAACAAGTCCGCCGGGGCGATCTTCATGAACCGGGGATCGGTGATATGGGCCTCGCGATCCGCGAACACGCGCTTGAGAACCTCCAGAAGGAAATGCAGGTTCAGGTCATTGCCACACCGCGCCGCGTCAGGACCGGCGGCTTCGAGCATCGCAAGGGTCTGGGCCATGGATATGCCCTGACACCACGCCCCGCAGCAATGCACGTCGACGCCCCGGAACCGGACGGCATGCGTCGGCTCGTCGCGGACCCGATACGCGGCAAGATCGTCCGCCGTCAGAAGCCCGCCATTGGCCGCGTGGAACGCCACGATCCTGTCGGCGATCCGGCCCTCGTAAAAGGCCGCGCGCGCTGCCGCGAGCCCCGCGCGCCGGTCGCCGCCTGCCGCGGCCTCGGCTGCGATCATCTGCTCCAACGTCCAGGCGAGATCCGTTTGCACGAACAGCTCGCCCACCTCGGGCGCACGCCCGTTCGGCAGAAAGATCTCGGCGGTCGATGGGTGGCGTGCATATTTCCCGGCCCGCTGCGCGACGAAATTCGCGAACAGGGGATAGACCTCGAACCCGTGGCGGGCGGCATCCAGCGCCTCCTGCGCGATATCGGCGAAGCGCAAGGTCCCCTTGTCCGCAAGCGCCTTGATCCAGCTTGCCGGGGCGGCGGGCACGACGGTGCGCAGAATGCCTTCGGGAACATGGTCGCCGTGGTCGCGGTGCATCCTGTCCACGTCCACCGCCGCCGGCCAGCCGCCCAGTCCATCCTGACTGGTCACGGTGCCGGTATCGGCGGAATACATGATGATCGGGGCAACGCCGGCGATCGAAACGAGATCCGGCTGCACCACCCCCAGCGTCAGCCCCGCCGCCACACCGGCATCCACGGCATTGCCACCTTGGCGCAAAATCCGCTCGGCTGCGGCCGTCGCGATCGGATGACCCGTGGCCACCGCCCAAACGTCCGTCATCTCGCACTTCCTTTCGTGATGTCGCCCATAGCTGCAAGCATGTTTGTTAACTACGTTGTTGACAAGTCAAAATATAGATATCTAATGTTGTTTGTATGAGTTCCACTATAAACAACCCGAGTTGCAACGCAAACAAGCTGTCTCTGGCGCCGCTGATCGCGCGATGGGAGGCCTGCGAAGCCGACGGCACCAAGTATCAGCGACTGGCCGAGGCCTTTGCGGGCTGCATTCGTTCGGGCGATTACGCACCCGGAGATCAACTGCCCAACGAGACAGAGATCTGCGCCGCGCTGCCCGTGGGTCTGTCGACCGTGCAAAAGGCGCTGGCAGAGCTGGTCGAGGACGGAATGGTCATCCGGCGGCGCAAGCTGGGCAGCTTCATCGCGGGGCGCAGTCATCAGGTCCCCGAGGTCCATGTCTATCGGTTCCGCGATCCCGTGACCGGCGAGCTGTTGATGCCGTTCACACGGGTGCTGGGCATCGAGACCGTGCGCACCGCCGAACACGGGGCCCTGCTGGACGGGTTCGACGCCGAATACGCCACGCGCATAGATCGCCTCGTCTGGGTCACCGGATCGCAACCCGCCTACAGCTCTTTCCTCATTCGCTGCGAGCACGCGCTCGACC
The DNA here is from genome assembly GCF_050896375.1 of Roseovarius tibetensis. Taxonomy (NCBI): domain Bacteria; kingdom Pseudomonadati; phylum Pseudomonadota; class Alphaproteobacteria; order Rhodobacterales; family Roseobacteraceae; genus Roseovarius; species Roseovarius tibetensis. Next base: position 21,950 of record NZ_JBPBBB010000033.1, on the reverse strand, counting down.
TGCCCGACAGCCCCGATGTGCTGCACGGCGCGTCCTATCACCGGCTGCTGTGGGAGAAATTCGGCATCCGCATCGCCAGCGTCCACCACAATGTACGGGCCGATCTCTTGTCTGGCCGGGCCTGCGCCCGGCTCGATCTGGCCGCGCCGCATGTCGGCATGATCTGGAACGCCTTTGAATATGACCGCGACGACAGGCTTCAGATCGTTCAGCATTTCGAATTGCCCCAAGGCCATCGTCCCATGGAACTGGTCGAAGGCAAACCACGCGCATGACCCCGCGCATCTACCCGCACCAAACTGGAGAAAGACATGAGACGCATCCTGATGACGACCGTCGCGGCCCTGACACTTGCAGGTCCGGCACTGGCGGAATGGAACCCCGACGGCCCGGTCCGGCTGTGGATCGGCTATGGCGCGGGCGGCGGCACCGACGTGCAGGGCCGCACGCTGAGCAAGGAGATCGAGGCGCTGCGCGGCTGGCAGGTGATCCCCGAGAACAAGGCCGGCGATGACGGCCTCGTGATGTCCGCGCAACTCATGGCCGAGGAACCCGACGGACAGACCCTTGGCTTTGCGATCACCACGACCTACGATTTCGCGCCGATGAACAGCGACAGCCTCGCGCCGGAGGATTTCACCTATATCACCACAACCGCCGGGTCGCAGATGGCGGTCCTGGCCCGCAGCGAAAGCGGTTGGGAAACGCTTGATGATCTGAAGGCCGCCGCAGAGGCGGGCGAAGACATCGTCTGGGCGAACTGGGGCACCCAGGTCGAAGCCGGCGCCGAGATCGTCGCGCGTGCGCTTGGCATCGACGTCAACCACCTGCGCACCCAGGGCGGGCGCGGCGTGCTGAACGCGCTGGTCGCGATGGACGCGAATGTCGGCTGGGGCGGCGGCGTGCAAAAGCCGCTGGTCGAGGCGGGACAGCTCAACATCCTGGCCTCGGCAGAGGACAAGCCCGTGGTGCTGGCGCCTGAAAAGCCGACATTGCAGGATATGGGGATCGATCTGAACCTCGGCTATCAGTACATCATCACCGCGCCCGCCGGCATGCCCGACGAAATCCGTGACGAGATCGCCGGCGTCGTGTCCGAAATCCTGTCCAATCCCGACAGCGAAACCCGACAGTTCATCGAAAAGCAGTACCCGCCGGCACCGATCGTGACACAAGGCAAGGCACTGCGTGATCAGATCCTCACGAATTACGAGGCGAATGTCGGGATGATGCAGGCCCTGACCGAATGACACGCGGTCCCGCGGACACATGCGCCGGAAAAACCGGCGGGCGCTGGAACCTCTGGTTCGGGGCTGCGGTCCTGGGCTTTGCGGTCCTTTGCCTGACGGTCTGGTTCCCGCGGGACATCGGCAGCGGCTTCATGCAGCAAAACCTCACCGGGCGCACCGTGCCCGGTGATGCGTTCTTTCCGGTCATCCTCGTGGCGCTCATGATTCCGCTGGCGGTCCTGTTGATGTTCAGCCAGTTGCGGGGCGGCACCGCGCGCGGCGGAGAGCCGGTAGGCCGGATCGGGCTGGCAAATCTCGTCTTTCTCGCACGGGTGGCGCTGGTAACGATCCTGAGCCTGCTGGTGATGAGCAAAGCCGGGACTGCCGTGGTGTGGATCACCAATACCGCCGGCCTGACCGAGGCCAGCGGATACCGGGCCCTGTCGGGCACCTTTCCTTACAACGTCGTCGGTTTCTTTCTGGGCGGGACGCTGTTGACCTGCGCCTTCATGCAGATCACGCGGCACGCCTTGCGACCGCGCGACGTGCTGATCGCGGCCACCACCGCCGCGATCCTGATCCTTCTTTTCGCCGGGCTGCTCGACAACGTGCAGCTTCCTCCGAACGCCGATCTCTGAGGTCAAGGCATGGACATCTTCATCGAGTATGTCGGCCTCGGCATCACATCGGTATTCCAGACGGCCGAGGGCGGGTTCTGGATCCTGCCGATGGTCATGGTGCTGGTCGGTGTCGTCGTCGGCATCCTGATCGGCGCAACACCGGGCATGTCGGGACCGTTTGCCATGGCGATCGCCCTGCCCGTTCTCGTGTCGATATTCGGCTACACGAACGAGGCGCTGTACCCTGTGCTGGGCTGTTTGCTCGGGATCATGAAGGGCGCCACCGTGGGCGGTGCGGTTCCCGCGATCCTGTTCAACACGCCCGGCACGCCGGATGCCTTTCTGACCACGCTCGACGGCAACCCGATGGCCCGCAAGGGGCAGGCGCGCAAGGCCATCCAGACGGCGCATTTCTCGTCGGTCATGGGCGACAATTTCTCGGATCTGGTTCTGTTCATCGCCGCCCCGGTCATCGCCATCGCGGTCGAGCGCATCCTCGACCTGCCGGAGAAATCCGCGCTCATCATCCTGTCACTGTGCTTCATGGCCGCGGTCGTGGGCAACGCCCCGCTGAAGGGTCTGATCGGCGGGCTTCTGGGGATGTTCGTATCGCTCGTCGGCTCGACGCTGTCGGGCAACGGTCCGCGTCTGACACTCGGCCTGCCAGAGCTTGGCAACGGGCTGCCGCTGACCTCGGCGGTTCTGGGTGTGCTGGTGCTGTCCGAAGTGCTCGTCGCGATCGAGGACATGAGCCGCGAAAAGGCGCGCAACAGCGCCCCGCCAGAGCCGCCCGAAATGGGACCCAAGCTTGGGTGGGCCGAACGCCGGCGCATGTTGCCGGGCATCCTGCGCGGCGCCTCCATCGGCACGCTCATCGGGGCGCTGCCCGGTATCGGCACGACGACGGCGGCCACACTCAGCTACGATACCGCCAAGCGGCAATCGAAGACGCCCGAGGCCTTCGGCACGGGCACGCCCGCCGGGGTGGTCGCGACGGAATCCGCGAACTCGGCGGTCTCCGGTGCCAATCTCATTCCCGTCATGAGCCTCGGGATTCCCGGAAACTTCGCGGCCGTGTTCATCATTCTCGCGGTCGAGACGATCGGCGATTTCGCGTTCGGCCCGCAGGTCTTCCGGTTCACCCCGATCCAGGAGGTCGCGGGATTCGGCACGATCATCAACGATGATCTGGTGATCGCCTTCGGCCTGTTCACGATGATGGCGCTGGCCAATGCCGTCAACTGGACGGTCGGCGGTGCGTTGATGGGGATGCTGGGATATCTGGTGCGCATTCCCAAGGACGTGGTGCTTCCGGTCATCCTGACGGTGTCCCTGACCGCGGCCTATGTGCAGGACGGGGGCTATCTCGGCCTTGTCACGGCCTGCGCCTTTGCAGCGATCGGATATGTGCTGCGGCGACTGGATGTGTCGATCCTGCCTTTCGTCATCGGGTTCCTGCTGGCGCCAACCCTGGAAAACCTTGTGCGCGGCGCCTACACGGCATCGGGCGGGGACGCGCTGTTCCTGCTGAAATCACCCATCGCGCTCGGCATGCTCGGTCTGTCGGCGCTGCTTCTGATCCGCATGGTCCGTCAGGCCCGGCGCGCACGCCCTGCACCGTGACATCCGAACGAACGCTGGCACAGACGTCGGCCGTTCAGGCGCGCGATCGGCTGTTGCGCACCGATGTCACCCCGAGAAAGGCGATGCCGGCGATCGACAGACCGATCACGCCGGCATCACCCGGTCCAAGATTGGCGACGATCACCCCGACAAGCGCCCAGATCACGGCGGCCGGGTAGGCCAGACTGTCCGGGCGCGCCCGCTGCATCGCCGCCGCAATCGCAAGCGCCAGCACAAGACCGATATAGGCCGCGACGGTCTCGGACGTGTACCCGTACCCGGCCAGCATCAGCCCGACCGAAACACAGGACGCTGCCGTCAGCCAGCCTGCATAGGCCCCCACCGGCTCGCGCTGAAGCCAGCGATCCTCGGTGCCCGCCCGGACCAGTGCGGCCAACGCGGTGACAAGCATCACCCAGATCAACACCGTCGCCCAGACGACGGACACCTGCGCCACCGAAATCCAGGCGCTGCCGATGGCAAGGCTGATGAACAGCGGCGGCCGGCCCAAGCGCCAGTCCCGCGCCTGCGCCCGCGCAAAGAGCCCGAACCCCGTGCCGGCAAGAAGCCAAAGATAGATCACCCCCCAGATCGAAAAGGCATATCCCGCCGGCTGTATAGGCGGATCGACTTGCGGATTTGGAAACTGGTTTTCAGTGAACCCGTTGAACCCGCTCGACAGGAACGGCGAGACGGCGAACCCAATGGCGGCCAGAAAGGTCAGTATGGCAAATGCGCGTGTCATGTCGATCTCCAGTCTTGGCCCGAACTATCATCCTGCCGCGAGATGCCCTGAGGCGAAGCTGCCGCTGCCTCGCGCCCGACCTATCGCGTCCGCCGCCGCCCTGTTTGTAACGGGCCATTTGGCTTTCGGGGTGCGGTGTACCGATCCGGTTGTCAAGCGGCATGGGGCGACCACACCACACCGGCGTTGTCCATGCCAGGTCGCCAGCATGTCCAGCCCTGTACCCGGCCGGCGATGTCGTCACACCTGACCGCCCTTCACCGCGACGCAGGATGTGTGCGGGCACGGCCCCATCGCGACGAGAGGTCTGGCCTCTCGCGCTGAGGTTCTTCTTGGCAAAAATACCCCGTAACCGACGGGTCAGCCCGTGCTTTCCTTGGCCTTCTTCTTGCCGACGACCTTTTCCGCAAGGTCGCGCGCGATCGCGAAAGCCCCCTTGATGCGATCGGCCTCTGCCGTCCAGTCGCGCCGCACCACAAGCTTGTTGTCGCGCAGTTTCGCCAGCCCGCGTTGCGCCTCGATATAGGCCACAAGCCCCTCGGGCGAGTCGAACTTGTCGTTGTGGAACTGGATCGTCGCACCCTTCGGGCCACCGTCCAGCTTGGCAATACCGGCGCGCTTGCACATCGCCTTGATGCGAATCACAAGCATCAACATGTTGACCTCTCGCGGCAGCTTGCCGAAGCGGTCGATCAGCTCGGCGGCGAAACCTTCCATCTCGACCTTGGTTTCCAGCCCGCTCAGCCGGCGGTAAAGCCCCAGCCGCACGTCGAGGTCGGGCACGTAATCCTCAGGGATCAGCACCGGCACGCCAAGATTGATCTGCGGGGCCCATTGCTCGTCGGTCTCTGCAACCCCCTCCATCTGGCCCGAGCGGATCTTGGCGATCGCCTCTTCCAGCATCGACTGGTACAACTCGAACCCGACATCGCGCATCTGGCCCGACTGTTCCTCGCCCAGAAGGTTGCCGGCGCCGCGGATGTCCAGATCCTGCGACGCCAGCGTGAACCCGGCCCCAAGGGTGTCGAGACTGCCCAGCACCCGCAGGCGCTTTTCCGCGCCGGGCGTCAGCGGCACGCGCGGTTTCGTGGTCAGATAGGCATAGGCGCGAGTCTTGGCGCGGCCCACGCGGCCACGGATCTGGTAAAGCTGGCTTAGCCCGAACATATCGGCGCGATGGATGATCATCGTGTTGGCGGTCGGGATGTCGAGACCGGATTCCACGATGGTGGTGGCCAGCAGCACATCGTACTTGCCGTCGTAAAAGGCGTTCATCCGGTCGTCGAGATCGGTCGCCGCCAGTTGCCCGTGGGCCACGACATAGGACACTTCGGGCACCTGGTTTGCAAGGAAATCCTCGATCTCGGGCAGATCCTTGATGCGCGGCACCACGAAGAACGACTGCCCGCCCCGGTAATGCTCGCGCAGCAGGGCTTCGCGCACGGTGACGGTGTCGAATTCGCTGATATAGGTGCGGATCGACAGCCGGTCGACGGGCGGCGTGCCGATGATCGACAGGTCCCGCACCCCCGACAGCGACAGTTGCAGCGTGCGCGGGATCGGCGTCGCGGTCAGCGTCAGCACGTGAATATCCGACCGCATCTGCTTGAGCCGCTCCTTGTGGGTCACGCCAAAGCGCTGCTCTTCGTCGATGATCAGCAGGCCAAGCTGTTTGAACCGCACGCTCTTGGCCAGAAGCGCATGCGTGCCCACAACGATATCGGCCGTGCCGCGCGCCATCGCGTCGCGGGTTTTCGCGGCCTCGCCCGACGACACGAACCGCGACAGCGCCCGCACGGTGATGGGAAACCCCCGGAACCGGTCCGAGAATTCCTGGTAATGCTGTCGTGCAAGCAATGTGGTGGGCGTGATCACCGCCACCTGATAGCCGCACATCGCGGCGGCAAAGGCCGCGCGCATCGCCACTTCGGTCTTGCCGAACCCGACATCGCCGCAGATCAGCCGGTCCATCGGGCGACCCGCCGCCAGATCGGCGGCCACGTCTTCGATGGCGTGCAACTGATCGTCGGTCTCCTGATAGGGGAATCGCGCCGCGAACGCCTCCCAGGCGTGATGCTCGGGCTCGATGACCGGGGCGCGGCGCAGCTCGCGCTCGGCGGCCACCCGGATCAGGCGATCCGCCATCTCGCGGATACGCTCCTTCAGGCGGGCCTTCTTGGCCTGCCACGCCCCGCCGCCAAGCTTGTCGAGCAGCCCGTCCTCGTGGCCGTATCTCGACAGCAGCTCGATATTCTCGACCGGCAGGAACAGCTTGGAGCTTTCGGCGTATTCCAGCACGAGGCATTCATGCGCCGCCCCCGCCGCCGTCACCACCTCCAGCCCGAGGTACCGCCCGATGCCGTGATCGACATGCACCACCAGGTCGCCCTGGGTCAGCGCCTGCGCCTCGGTCAGGAAGTTCTCGGCCCGCCGCTTGCGCTTGGCCCCGCGGATAAGGCGCTCGCCCAGCACGTCCTGCTCGGAAATCACGGTGAGGTCGGGACCCTCGAACCCCTGCTCCAGCGGCCAGACCGCCAGGTGCAACCCGCGCTTGCCGAGCGCCTTGGCGCTGCGGATCGTGACCGCGCCCAGAAGGCCCTCATCCTCCAGCAGGCCCTCGATCCGCTCGCGCGCGCCCTCGCTGTAGGAGGCTATGACGACCGGGCCATCGGCCATGCGCGCCTCGGCATGATCCTTCAGGACGCTGAAAAGGTTTACATTTTCCTGTTGCCGCTCGGGGGCGAAGCTGCGTCCGATGCGCCCCCCGGCATCGATGACGCCCGGCCCGGTGGCCTGCGGCAGCACGGTGAATTGCAGCACGCGCCGCGTCTCGATGGCCGCCTGCCATGCCGCGTCATCAAGATACAGCAACCCCGGCGGCACCGGCTTGTAGACCGTGTCACCCCGGTTTTTCTGGGTCAGGGCGTGTTGGCGCGCCTCGTACTGGTCGACGATGCTGTCCCATCGCGCCGCGCGGGCCGCCCCCACCCGGTCATCCAGCGTGATCGCGGCATCGGGCAGATAATCGAACAGCAGATCCAGCCGCTCGTGAAAGAACGGCAGCCAATGCTCGACCCCGGCATGTTTGCGCCCGGCGCTGACCGCCTCGTAAAGCGGATCATCGGTTCCCGCCGCGCCAAACTCGATCCGGTAATTCTGTCGAAAGCGCCGGATCGCCTCGTCGTCGAGAATGACTTCCGAGACCGGCGCAAGCTCGATCCGGTCCAGCGTTTCGGTGGTGCGCTGCGTGGCCGGATCGAACCGCCGGATGCCGTCCAGAACGTCGCCGAAAAGATCCAGCCGCGCCGGCCCGGCGACGCCCGGCGGATAGATATCGATGATCCCGCCGCGCAGCGCGTAATCGCCCGGTTCGGTGACCGTGGGCGCCTGCGAAAACCCCGTCCGCACCAGAAAATCGCGCAACGCCTTCTCGTCGATCCGCTCGCCCACGCTGGCGGCGAAGGCGGCCTGCTGCAGGATCTCGCGCGCCGGCACACGCTGCGTGGCCGCGTTGAGCGTGGTCAGCAGTACGAACCGCTGCGGCGCGCCATGCATCAGCGTGGCCAGCGTCGCCATGCGGGTGGCCGAGATGTCGGCATTGGGCGAAACGCGATCGTATGGCAGGCAATCCCAGCCGGGAAACCGGATCACCGGCATGTCGGGCGCGAAGAACTCCAGCGCGGCGGCCATCGCCGCCATGCGCTTGTCGTCGCGCGCGACATGGATCACGGGCCCGCCGCGGGCCTCGATCTCTTTCCGGACCAGACGCGCATCGTAGCCCTCGGGCGCGCCGCTTGCAGTGATGTGGTCGCTCATCGTCTCACCCGTTCCGCCGCGCGCCACGCGGTCCGGCCTCAGCCCAGGACATTGACGCTCATATTCCGATACATGCCCCATAGCGCGGTGACGAAGATCGACGCCATGCCGATCAGTTGGATGTACAACCTGAGACGCTGCACCGTCTTGACAAGCGCCATGCCCCCGAGATCGCGTTCGCGGATGACACTGGCGGTGCGCAGCGACAGCCCCGTCACCACCATGAGCGGAAAGGCCAGCAGGACCAAAGCCTGCGCGAATTCATTGTCATAGCCCACGGCCAGCACCCCCAGCGAGGTCAGCACGAAGGCCGCGAGGCCCGTCAGAACCAGACCCGAATCCTGCGCGATGTGAAGCATGCGGGTGACGTTGATGCGCACCATCTCAGAGAAATCGGTCATCGCCGCGTCGCCCTGGCCCTTGCGGGCGCGCATCACCATGTCCCATGGCACACCCAGCACCCGGTGACTGGCCGAAGACCACAGAACCGCCAGCGCGATCCAGTACCAGAGGTTGCTGAAAGAGCGCATGTTGATGAGTTCGAACACCGTGTCATACCAGGTCAAGGTCGGGCCCTTTCGTCGATCCCGCCGCAGGTCTTAGCGCCCGCGCGCGGCAATTCCCACCCTTGAGATGCGCGAATTTCCATGTCACTCAAGGATGTGCCGAAATTTCCCGAAAGCTTGACCATGCGCCCGACCCAAGCCCCGTTTCCCGCCACCCGTCTGCGCCGGACCCGGCAATCCCCCGCGATCCGCGACCTTGTGGCGGAAAACACGCTGACCTCCGCCGATCTGATCTGGCCGGTCTTCGTGCGTGACGGCGAGGGCATCGAAGAGCCCGTGCCGTCGATGCCCGGCGTCCTGCGCCGCTCGGTCGACCGCGTGGTCGAGGCCGCGCGCGAGGCCGCCGATCTCGGAATCCCGGCGATCTGCCTGTTTCCCTACACCTCGCCCGCGCAGCGCACCGCCGATTGCGCCGAAGCGTGGAATCCCGACAACCTTTCGAACCGTGCCACCCGCGCGATCAAGGCCGCGGTGCCGGACATTGCCGTGATGACCGACGTGGCGCTCGACCCCTATTCGGATACCGGGCATGACGGTTTCGTGATGGACGGCGAGATCGTCAACGATGCCACGGTCGAGGCGCTGGTGAAACAGGCGATGGCCCAGGCCGAGGCGGGCGTCGACATCATCGGCCCGTCGGACATGATGGATGGCCGCATCGGCGCGATCCGCAGCGCACTCGAGGCCGGCGGCCACCACAACGTGATGATCATGTCCTACGCGGCGAAATACGCCTCGGCCTTCTATGGGCCCTTTCGCGACGCGGTGGGGGCATCCGACGCGCTGAAAGGCGACAAGAAGACCTACCAGATGAACCCCGCCAATACCGACGAGGCGCTGCGCCTGATCGAGCGTGACCTCGGCGAAGGCGCCGACATGGTGATGGTCAAGCCCGGCATGCCCTATCTCGACATCTGCCGGCGGGTAAAAGACACCTTCGGCGCGCCGACCTTCGCCTACCAGGTGTCGGGCGAATACGCGATGATCATGGCCGCCGCGCAGAACGGATGGATAGACGAGGAACGCGCGATGCTGGAAAGCCTCATGTGCTTCAAGCGGGCGGGCTGCGACGGCATCCTGAGCTATTTCGCCCCCGCCGTCGCGCGCCACCTGTCCTGAGCCTGCCACCGGGCCCTGACGCCGGGCGGATCCGTGCTTGTGGCGGCAAACGCTAGTGACAGCGGCGCGCGACAGGCGTAGGATCGCGCCACAGGCACGGCATCAGACCGGCATTTCCAGAGGCAAAGAAACGGGCAATGACATGAGCAATCTCTCACGACGCGGATTCACACTCGGACTGTTGGCAGGGACCCCGCTTCTGGCTGCGTGTGGCAATGGCGTGGGCAGTTCCGGCGCCGCGCAACTTGACGCACGGGTCGCGGCGACGCGCAATTTCATGTACCAGAACTATCCCGCCACACGCGACCTCGCCGCGAAAGCCAACGGCATGTTGATCATGCCGGTGGTCACGCAGGGCGGCTTCTTCGTCGGCGGCGGTTACGGGCGCGGCGCGCTGCAGATCGACGAGATCACCGTCGATTACTACTCGGCCACCAAGGGCAGTGTCGGCCTGCAGTTCGGGGCGCAGCAATACGCGCATGTGCTGTTTTTCATGACGGACGAGGCGCTCGAGCGGTTTCGGCGCGGCTCCGGCTGGGTCGCCGGGGCGGATATCCAGTACGCCTTCAACGACGAGGGCGGCAACCTGCGCGCGGACACGACCACCACGACGGCGCCGGTCATCGCGGTGATCTTCGGTCAGGCCGGCCTGCTGGTCGGGGCCTCGATCGAGGGGATGAAATACACCCGCATCATCCCCTGACGAGCCTTTGCCGGCTGGCCAGGCGTCTATAAAGGCGCATGCGCCGCGGCCCGGTCGCCCGGTGCTGAATGGGCACCCCAAGGGGCCGCACACGGACGACAGCGGGACCGACGCGATCGCGCCAAAGGGTGCCGCTGATCTTCGGCATCCCCGCCGAATGCGACCGCTGGCGCCCCCCGGCATTGCCTGCTAACAGCCCGACATGCTCAGTTATCAGCATCATTACCATGCCGGGAGCGCGGCGGATGTGCACAAGCACGCGGTGCTGGCGTGGATCCTGTGGTATCTGACGCGCAAGAACAAGCCGCTCAGCTATATCGAGACGCATGCGGGCCGCGGGCTGTACGATCTGGGGGATGCAGCGGCGGTCAGGACCGGCGAGGCGTCGCAGGGCGTATGGCGGCTGGCGCAGCGTTTCGCCGACGATCATCCCTACCGCCTGTGTCTTGATGCGGTGCGGGCGCGGCACGGGGACGCCGCCTATCCCGGTTCGCCGCTGGTCGCCGCGAACGGCCTGAGGGCGGGCGATACGCTGCATCTGGCCGAACTTCATCCCGGTGAACACGCGCGCCTGCATGCAGCGATGGCGCCTTACGGCGCGCAGGTCCGCAAGCAGGACGGCCTCGAAATGGCCCACAGCCTGTGCCCGCCGACGCCGCGCCGGGGGCTGATGCTGGTCGATCCCAGCTACGAGGTAAAGACCGAATACGAGGCCATGCCCCGGCATCTGGCGCGGATCGCGCGGGCGTGGAACGTCGGCATCCTGATGCTGTGGTATCCGATCCTGACCGTGGGCCGCCATGACGGGATGCTGACCGCGCTGCGCGCGACCTTTCCGCAGGCCTTGCACCACGAGGTGCGTTTCGCGTCGTCCCGCGACGGGCGCGGGATGATCGGATCGGGTCTTTTCGTGGTGAATCCCCCCTACGGCCTGACGGACGAGACCGCCCGGATCACCAAGATTTTCGACGCAAAACCCGGAGCGTGCGGCGCATAGGTGCGACAAATTGTTTGTCCTGCATCAACTTCGCGCATTGCCGCGATCCGGCATACATTCTAAAACAAGCATAGTCATCGGACGTGCGGGCGGAATCCATTTCCGGCGTCCGACGCAATTTCAGCAGGAGGCAGCCAATGGCAGACGCAGCCATTCACGGCCACGAGCACGAAGATCAGCGCGGGTTCTTCACCCGTTGGTTCATGTCCACGAACCACAAGGATATCGGTATCCTGTACCTGATCACCTCGGCGCTCGCGGGCTTTATCGCGGTGTTGTTCACCGTGTACATGCGCATGGAGCTCATGGAGCCCGGTGTGCAATACATGTGCCAGGAAGGCGCGCGGTTCTTCGCCGCCGAGACCGCCAACTGCACACCGAACGGGCATCTTTGGAACGTCCTGATCACCTATCACGGCGTGTTGATGATGTTCTTCGTCGTCATCCCGGCGCTGTTCGGCGGGTTTGGCAACTACTTCATGCCGTTGCAGATCGGCGCGCCGGACATGGCGTTTCCGCGTCTGAACAATCTCAGCTACTGGCTGTTCGTCGCCGGCACGTCGCTTGGCATCGCGTCAATGCTGGCACCCGGTGGCAACGGTCAGGCCGGCGCCGGGGTCGGCTGGGTCATGTATCCGCCGCTCTCGACAAACTCGCCGGGCATGGCCATGGACCTCGCGATTTTCGCCGTGCACGTATCGGGGGCGTCGTCGATCCTGGGGGCGATCAACGTCATCACGACCTTCCTCAACATGCGGGCGCCGGGCATGACGTTGTTCAAGGTGCCGCTGTTCGCATGGTCGATCTTTGTCACCGCGTGGCTGATCCTTCTGGCCCTTCCGGTTCTGGCGGGCGCGATCACCATGCTGCTGACCGACCGCAACTTCGGGACCACGTTCTTCGATCCTGCGGGCGGTGGTGACCCCGTCCTGTACCAGCACATCCTGTGGTTCTTCGGACATCCCGAGGTCTACATCGTGATACTGCCGGGCTTTGGCATCATCAGCCACGTGGTCGCGACGTTCAGCCGGAAGCCGATCTTTGGCTACCTGCCAATGGTCTGGGCGCTGATCGCCATCGGCGTTCTCGGTTTCGTCGTCTGGGCGCACCACATGTACACCGTCGGCATGAGCCTGACACAGCAAAGCTACTTCATGCTGGCCACGATGGTGATCGCCGTGCCCACAGGCGTGAAGGTGTTTTCATGGATTGCCACGATGTGGGGCGGGTCGGTCGAGTTCAAGACCCCGATGCTGTGGGCGTTCGGCTTCATCTTCCTGTTCACCGTGGGCGGCGTCACCGGCGTCGTGCTGAGCCAGGCCGCCGTGGATCGTGCCTATCATGACACGTACTATGTCGTGGCGCACTTCCACTATGTCATGAGCCTTGGGGCGGTGTTCGCGATCTTTGCCGGGATCTACTTCTATTTCGGCAAGATGACCGGGCGTCATATTCCCGAGTGGGCCGGCAAGCTGCACTTCTGGGCGATGTTCATCGGCGCGAACCTGACCTTCTTCCCGCAGCACTTCCTCGGGCGTCAGGGCATGCCGCGCCGCTATATCGACTACCCGGAGGCGTTCGCACTGTGGAACTGGTGGTCGTCGATCGGCGCCTTCATCTCCTTCGCGTCCTTCGTGTTCTTCTTCGGTGTCGTGATCTACGCGCTGTTCCGCGGCGCCAAGGTGACCGAGAACAACTACTGGAACGAATACGCAGACACGTTGGAATGGACCCTGCCCTCGCCGCCGCCCGAGCACACGTTCGAGCAGCTTCCCAAGCGTGAGGACTGGGACAAGTCGCCAGCGCACTGATCCGCGATCATCCCGAAATCCGACAGGGCCCCGACACGCGTCGGGGCCCTGTTGCGTTGCAGGTCGCGCATGATGCGACCGACGGGGCGCGCCCGGTCTGGCCCCGATGGTCTGCGAAACCGCATCGCGTGTCATATCAAGCTGCGGATTTCCAAAAATGTCGCGTAACCGGGTCCCGCGGCCCGGCATACGGGAAACATGCCATTATCACGTCCGAAATATTCGCACCCGCAGCATAGACGGGGCGCACGAGGCCGATACGGCTTGCACTTTGCTGCATATGCATTCAGCCTACAGGAGGCTTTTGACCGGTCATGATAGGCTAGGACGGAACGTCAGGCACGCGCGGTCGTCATACGGACGATACCGGGATGGCGCAGACAGGCGGATGGACGGCCCCCGTCGTGCCCGCTTGGCCCAAGGCGGTCCGGCCGCCCGAAAATGACGCGCCGACGCGCCCGGACAGGCCTGAACCGAAGCTCAAGTATGACAAGAGCGGAGCATCATGGAGATCATCGCCCAATCGGCTTTTGCGGAAATCGCGGCGCTTCTGGTGCTGGCATTCGTGACCGGGTTCGTCGGGATCATCCTGCGGCAACCGCTGATCGTCAGCTTCATCGCGGTCGGGCTGATCGCCGGACCCTCTGTGTTGGACCTCGTGCGCTCGGATGCGCAGATCAGCCTGCTGTCCGAACTCGGGATCGCGGTCTTGCTGTTTCTTGTCGGGATCAAACTCGACGTGAAGCTCATCCGTTCGCTCGGGGCGGTATCCATGCTGACCGGTCTGGGACAGGTCGCGTTCACGTCGATCTTCGGCTATCTGATCGGGCTGGCGCTCGGGCTGGACGCGGTCACCAGCCTTTACGTCGCGGTGGCGCTGACGTTTTCCTCGACCATCATCATCGTCAAGCTTTTGTCGGACAAGCGCGAGATCGACAGCCTGCACGGCCAGATCGCCCTGGGGTTCCTGATCGTTCAGGACATCGTCGTGGTTCTGGCCATGATCGTGCTGTCCGCCACGGGGATCGGGACCGCGAGTGACGGGCATGGCGGCGGATCGGTGTTGGCCGTTCTTGGATCCGGTGTCGTGATGGTGGCGGTCGTGGTCGCCTTCGTGCGCTATATCGCCGATCCGCTGACCGAGCGGCTGGCGCGCGCGCCAGAGCTTCTATTGATCTTCGCCATCGCGCAGGCCGCCATCTTTGCCGCCATCGGTGATTTCATGGGCCTTGGCAAAGAAGTGGGCGGTCTGCTGGCCGGGATTTCGCTGGCCTCGACGCCCTACCGCGAAACCATCGCGGCGCGTCTGGCGCCCCTGCGCGATTTCCTGCTGCTGTTCTTCTTCATCGCGCTCGGCTCGTCGCTGGATCTGTCGCTTCTGGGCACACATGTGACGGGGGCCGTCGTGTTCTCGGTCTTCGTTCTGATCGGCAACCCGCTGATCGTGCTGGCGATCATGGGGGCCTTGGGCTATCGCAAGCGCACCGGGTTTCTCGCCGGTCTGACCGTGGCGCAGATCAGCGAGTTCTCCCTGATCTTCGTGGCCATGGGCGTGTCAATGGGCCAGGTGCCGCAGGATGCGCTGGGGCTCGTCACCATGGTGGGTCTGGTGACCATCGCCGCCTCGACCTACATGATCACGTATTCACATCAGTTATACACGCTGTTCGAGCCGATCCTCGGCGTGTTCGAACGTCGGGGCACACCGCGCGAACCCTCCGAAAGCACGGACAGCAGGCAAACGTCTTACGACGTGATCGTTTTTGGTCTGGGTCGGTACGGCACCGCCATCGGCATACGCCTGCAAAAACATGGTGTGCGGGTGCTGGGCATCGATTTCAATCCGCAGGCGGTGCGCCGCTGGCGCAAGCTGGGCCTCGACACCGAGTTCGGCGATGCGACCGACCCGGAATTCGTCGCCGAGCTGCCGCTTGCGCAGGCGACATGGATCGTCTCGTCCGTCCCGATCCACCCCACCGGCCTCAGCCACGAGGACACGCGCAGGACGCTGATCCAGCTTAGCCGCACGGCCGGGTTCCGCGGACGTGTCGCCGTCGCCTCGCATCACCAAAGCGACACGGAAACACTGTTGGCGGCGGGCGCCGATCTTGTTCTAGAACCGTTCCAGGACGCGGCCGACCGCGCCGCAGAGCTGCTATGTGGCGCGCCCGAGGCGGAGCGCACCGAGATCCCCTATATCGAGACCGAAGGAAAAGAGGCGTCCTGATCGTGTCGGAGCATGCACATCGGGCCCCACCACGAGGATGAGACAGTGACACACGGCGTAGACAAGACTTTGGACCATGCCCATGCGTACCCGGCGCGGGACACGCTCGACAGGCTCGGGGTTGATGCCGGCGGGCTGAGCACCGGCGAGGCCGCGCGGCGTCTGGCCGATCACGGACCGAACCGCCTGCCAGAGCCAAAGCAACGCAACGCGGTGCTGCGGTTCCTGTCGCATTTTCACAACGTGCTGATCTACGTGCTCATCGCGGCGGCTGGGGTCACGGCCGCGCTGCAGCACTGGGTGGATACGGGTGTGATCCTCGCCGTGGTGATCGCCAACGCCGTGATCGGCTTTGTTCAGGAAGGCCGCGCCGAACAGGCGATGGCGGCGATCCGGGGCATGCTGGCCCCGCATTCTGCCGTGTTGCGCGACGGCACCCGCATCGGCGTGGACGCGGAGGATCTCGTGCCCGGCGATATCGTGCTGTTCGAGGCCGGCGACCGCGTTCCGGCCGACTTGCGACTGCTGGAGGCGCGCGGCGTCAAGGCGCAGGAGGCGGTGCTGACCGGCGAGTCCGTGCCCGTCGACAAGAGCACGGAACCGGTGGATGCCGATGCCCCACTTGGGGATCGCCTGCCGATGCTGTTTTCCGGCACGCTCATCGCCGCGGGCGCGGGGCGCGGCGTGGTCACGGCGACCGGCCCGGATACGCAGATCGGCCAGATCAGCGGCATGCTGGGCGAGGTGGACACCATGACCACCCCGCTGGTGGTGCAGATGGACCGTTTCGCGCGCTGGTTGACCGTGTTCATCCTGATCGTCGCGGGCATCCTTCTGGCCTATGGCTATTTCATCGGCAAGATGGGGTTTGCCGAGTTGTTCATGGCCGTTGTCGGCCTGTCGGTGGCTGCGATCCCCGAGGGTTTGCCGGCGGTGCTGACGATCACGCTGGCCGTGGGCGTGCAGGCCATGGCCCGGCGCAACGCCATCATCCGCCGCCTGCCCGCGATCGAGACGCTGGGGGCAGTCTCGGTGATCTGTACCGACAAGACCGGCACCCTGACGCGCAACGAGATGATGGTTGCCAGCGTCGCGGGTGCCGGTCAGGTCTGGTCGGTCACCGGCGAGGGCTATGCACCAGAGGGCGCGATCCGCCGCGACGGGGACGAGATCGCACCACAGGACGACCCCCGGCTGCCCGAACTTGCCCGCATCGCGGGGCTGTGCAACGATGCGGTTCTGCGACAGGACAATCAGGGCTGGCGGATCGAGGGGGATCCGATGGAGGGCGCGCTGGTCGCGTTTGCCGGCAAGGTGACGGCCTCGGGCGCGGAGCCTTTCAAGGGCTGGCAACGCCGCGACGCCATCCCGTTCGACGCCGCACATCGCTACATGGCGACGCTCGACCACGGTCCCGACGGTCAGGGCGTCATCCATGTCAAGGGCGCGCCCGAGGCAATCCTGTCGCTGTGTGCCGATCAGCGCGACGCGGATGGCGGCACGGCCCCCGTTGACGCGGCCCATTACAAGGACATGGTTGAAGATATGGCCGCCGAGGGACAGCGCGTGATCGCGGTCGCCCTGTGCGATGCCCCGACCGAATTGGCGGGCCTCACCCCGGACGATCTGGAGGGCAAGTTGACACTGATCGGCGTCATCGGCCTGATCGACCCGCCACGGGCCGAGGCGATCGACGCGGTGGCCGACTGTCACGCTGCCGGGATCCGCGTGAAGATGATCACCGGCGATCATGCCGCCACCGCGCGCGCGATCGGCGCGAAGATCGGGCTGCGCAACACGAACACCGTGCTGACCGGGGCCGATGTCGAGGCGATGGACGACGCCGACCTCGCCGAAGCCGCCGTCGGCACGGATATCTTCGCGCGCACCTCGCCAGCCAACAAGCTGCGCCTGGTGACGGCGCTGCAATCGCGCGGGCTGACGGTGGCAATGACCGGCGACGGGGTGAACGACGCACCCGCGCTCAAACGCGCCGATGCCGGGATCGCCATGGGTCAGAAAGGCAGCGAGGCGGCCAAGGAAGCCGCGGATTTCGTGCTTGCCGATGACAATTTCGCCTCGATCGCGGCGGCGGTGCGCGAAGGGCGCACGGTCTATGACAACATCAAGAAGGTGATCAGCTGGACGTTGCCGACCAATGCCGGCGAGGCCCTGACGATCATCCTTGCGCTCTTCGCGGGCATGGCGCTGCCGATCACGGCCGTGCAGATCCTGTGGATCAACCTTGTCACCGCGATCACGCTCGGGCTTGCCTTGGCATTCGAGCCGTCCGAGCCGGGCACCATGCGCCGCCCGCCCCGCCCCCGCGACGCGCCACTGCTGAGCGGCGCGCTGTTGTGGCAGATTGTGCTGGTCTCGGCGCTGTTCGTGGCGGCGGTGTTCGGCATCTATTCCTACGCTCTGGACGCGGGCCACTCGCTTGCCCTGGCGCAGACCATGGCCATGAACATGCTGGTGGTGCTGGAAATCCTGTACCTCTTCTACAGCCGCAATCTGCACGGCCCGTCGCTCACATGGGCGGCGGTCAAGGGGACGCGGGTCGTCTGGATCTGTGTCCTGAGCGTCATGGGGGCACAGCTTGGCGTCACCTACCTGCCCCCGCTTCAGATCGTCTTCGGCACCGAGCCCGTGCCGCTTGGGGCCGGGCTGCTGATCCTCGGGATCGGCGTGGTCTTTTTCGCGTTGATCGAAACCGAGAAACAAATGCGGCTGGCCTTCAGGAACGACCAAGGGGGGTGATGCAGTCCGGTCCCCGGTGATCCGACCGCACGGGGCTCTTGGCCCCGCAGCGGGTATCGGCAGGCGTGGCGTCATCATCTGTTCACAGGCGCGCGACCTGAGTGGAGCTCACAGAGCCTTATTGCTACCTGCCACGAAGGCCCGAATGATGCATCGGCTTTGACACATCGACCGCCCTCTCACGGCCGGGATCGTCGGACCTACGGCGTGGCCCCTTACAACACGCCGATATCCGCAAGCGCCGCCGAAAGTTCGGGCGGCAGGGTATCGTCGCCCGCACGTGTCGGACCCAGATCGGACGGGGCGTCCTTGGCGGGAAGGTAGCGCCAGCCCTGAAAAGGACGGCGCGTGACTGTTGTCGTCCGCACCAGCGTCGGATCGAGAACGATCGCGCAGCGCCGGATGCCGTCGCCGCCCGTCACCTCGTCCAGCCGCAGGATGCGTTGCCGGCATTGCACAAGCTTCTGGATGACCCAGTACACCGACCCACCGTCGAGCAGTTCGTCGGCACGCCGCGGCCACATTCGGGTGACATGGCAGGGATACCCGTCCGGCGCCTTCGCCCGCGGATCGGACTGCCACGCCATCAGGTCTTCCACGGATTTGCTGCCGACGCTCAGTTTGATGAGGTTCAGTGCCACGTGCGACTCCTTCGTATCACGCCAGATATCGTAGCATTCTGGGCGAGCGGGGCAAGAGATGGTGGATATCGCGTCATCCCGGCGCTATGATGCATTCCTGTCCAGCAGACAAGGATTCGCCGCCCATGACCCGCTTTGCAGTCCCGATCGCCGAACAGATTTGGAACATGAAGTACCGCTTCACCGACGGCGACGGCGGCGATGCCAGCGTCGACGATACGTGGCGTCGCATCGCCCGCGCGCTCGCGCAGCCCGAGCAGGACCCGCAGCGATCCGAGGATGCGTTCTTCGAAGCCCTGGAGGATTTCAAGTTCCTGCCCGCCGGCCGGATCACCGCCGGCGCGGGCACCGGGCGCAAGGTGACGCTGTTCAACTGCTTTGTGATGGGCACGGTCCCCGACGACATGGGCGGCATCTTCGACCATCTGCGCGAGGCGGCGCTGACCATGCAGCAGGGCGGCGGGATCGGCTACGACTTCTCGACGATCCGGCCCAAGGGCGCCGAGGTCAAGGGCGTCTCGGCCGATGCCAGCGGGCCGCTGTCGTTCATGGATGTCTGGGACGCGATGTGCCGCACGATCATGAGCGCGGGTAGCCGCCGCGGCGCGATGATGGCGGTGATGCGCTGCGATCACCCCGATATCGAGGCCTTCATCGCCGCCAAGTCCGACCCGGCCCGCCTGCGCATGTTCAACCTCAGCGTGCTGGTCACTGATGCCTTCATGGAGGCCGTAAAGGCCGACGGCCCGTGGGAGCTGACCTTCGGCGGCCGTGTCTATCACACCTTGCAGGCCCGCGACCTGTGGAACCGGATCATGCAGGCGACCTACGATTATGCCGAACCTGGCGTGATCTTCATCGACCGGATCAACGCCGCAAACAACCTGGCCTATTGCGAGACGATCGCGGCGACCAACCCCTGCGGAGAACAGCCCCTGCCGCCCTACGGCGCCTGCCTGCTGGGCTCGATCAACCTCGCCCGGCTGGTGCGCGATCCGTTCGCCAAAGGGGCGGCGATCGACACCGATGAGCTGTCCAGACTGGTCACCACGGCCGTGCGCATGATGGACAACGTCGTGGATGTATCGAACTTCCCGCTGGACGCACAAGCCCAAGAGGCGCGCGACAAGCGGCGCATCGGGCTGGGCGTCACAGGCCTCGCCGACGCGCTTCTGATGTGCGGTCTGCGCTACGGCTCGGATGCCGCGGCGGCGCAGACCGAAGACTGGCTGCACGCGATCGCGCGCGCGGCCTACCTCGCCTCGGTCGATCTGGCACGTGAAAAGGGGCCCTTCCCGCTGTTCAACGCCGACGCGTTCCTGGCCTCGGGCACCATGCAGGCGATGGACGAGGACGTGCGCGCGGCGGTGGCCGAGCATGGCATCCGCAACGCGCTGCTCACAAGCGTGGCGCCCACCGGCACGATCAGCCTTTATGCGGGCAACGTGAGCAGCGGCATCGAACCCGTCTTTGCCTACAGCTACACCCGCAAGGTCCTGCAAAAGGACGGCAGCCGCACCGAGGAAGAGGTCGTCGATTACGCGGTACAGATGTGGCGTGACAGGATGGGCGACGCCCCCCTGCCCGAGTATTTCGTCAACGCCCAGACCCTGCCCCCCGAGGATCATGTCAAGATGCAGGCGGCGGCCCAGAAATGGATCGACAGCAGCATCTCCAAGACCATCAACTGCCCTGCCGATATCGGCTTCGAGACGTTCAAGAACGTCTACATGCAGGCCTGGGACCTGGGCTGCAAGGGGTGCACCACCTACCGGCCGAACGACGTGACCGGATCGGTCCTCAGCGTCGGCGAGACCGAGGACAAGGTCCCCGGTGAGGGCACGGCGCCCGCCGCCGAGGGAGAGGGCGGCGATGTGATCTACATGGCCGAGCCGCTCGACCGGCCGACGGAACTCGAGGGCGCGACGTACAAGCTCAAATGGCCCGACAGCAACCACGCGATCTATGTGACCGTCAACGACATCGTGCTGAACGGGCACCGCCGGCCCTTCGAGGTCTTCATCAACTCCAAGAACATGGAGCATTTTGCCTGGACCGTGGCGCTGACACGGATGATCTCGGCGGTGTTCCGGCGCGGCGGCGACGTGTCCTTCGTGGTAGAGGAACTGAAAGCGGTGTTCGACCCGCGCGGCGGCGCGTGGATGAACGGCAAGTACATCCCGTCAATCCTCGCCGCGATCGGCGGCGTGCTGGAACGGCACATGGTCTCGATCGGCTTCCTCGAAGCCGAGGGGCTGGGTTTGAAAACCGACCCCACCGCACAGGTGGTCAACCTCGACGGCCCCAAGGGCCCCGCCTGCCCCGCCTGCGGCAGCTACGACATGCGCATGATCGAAGGCTGCATGACCTGCGGCAGCTGCGGCCACAGCAAATGCGCATGACCTGCGTGATGTATCTGTAGACAGAAAAAGGAAATGAGTGCGCAAACGTAAGCAAAAGCGTGCGCAAGGCCTGTCAAGAGGAAATCACGGCAAGAGAGCTCCGGCACGGCCGGGATTTTAACGGTGTTTCTCGGTCGTCAGATGAGCGTGCGACACACGAGATCGCGCAGATAAAGCGGCCCGTAGTCAATCCCATCAGGTGAGAAGGGGTGCACACCCTTTCGGCGAAGGTCGGCAGACAGGCTCTGCCAGTTGCACCCGAACGCTTTCGCCATCGTGCGTGTGGTGAAGAACTTTTCATGGAAGGCGTCCGCGTTCCCTGTCGTGATGTAGAACTGGTTCGCCTGCGTTTTCGGGTTGAGCATTCGCGTGGCCGGGGTGTGCCCCTGAACGATCAAGCGGCGCAGCCGGGCCGGCTGGTTGATGCCCACCGACTTCGCAAAAGTTTCCACAGTGAGCACTGCAGGGGTCGCGTCGCCCAGGATCGCCGCGACCTGGTCGTGATCGACATACAGCGCCTTGTAACCCTCGAAGTCCGCATGGTTGCCCACCCGGGTTACGCGGCCGTCCAGGATGGCCCTCAGGATTACACCAGGGTTCATCTTCAGCCGTGGTGAATCGCCCCGGATTTACCGGAGACCTATAGCTTCATTTCACGCGACCATATCGAGCACGTCGCGCTGTGCATAGA